>NZ_CP012984.1 GCF_001411495.1 Burkholderia cepacia ATCC 25416
AGACCGTGACGCGCGACTACTTCGTTGCCGAGGACGACCACGGCGTCTGCTACTGGATCTACAAGGAGCGGCCGACAGCCAGCGACGAGAGCGAAGCGCGCTTCTTCCTGCACGGCCTGTTCGGCTGATCCTTCATGGACGCCGGCAGTTTCGGCGCCCTGCCCGCCTACGCGGAACTGCAGGTCGCCTCCGATTTTTCATTCCTGCACGGCGCGTCGCGCGCGGAGGAATACGTCGGCCGCGCGGCGCAGCTCGGCTACAGCGCGATCGCGATCACCGACGAATGCTCGCTGGCCGGCGTCGTGCGCGCGCACGTCGAAGCGAAGGCGGCGAACATGCCGCTGATCATCGGCTCGCACTTCCGGCTGACGGCCGCCGACGGCGCGCTGGCGATCGCGTTCACCGCACTCGCGATGAATCGCGACGGTTACGGCAACCTCTGCGAATTCATTTCGCTCGGTCGGATGCGCAGCAAGAAAGGCACGTACCGCCTAGCGCCGCTTGATCTAGAGCATCCGGAAGCGCCGTACACCCACCTCCGCAGCCTGCCCGACTGCATCGCGATCCTGTCGCCGGACTTCCCGGCAAACGAGCAGCGCCTCGACGCGCAGGTCGAATGGTTCGCACGCGTGTTCGGCGATCGCGCATGGGTCGCGCTGACGCTGCACGCACGCGCGATGGACGACATCCACCGCGGCGTGGTCGAGCGCGTCGCAGCGCGCCACGGCGTGCCGGTGGTGGCCACCAGCTGGCCGCTGATGCACGTGCGGTCGCGCAAGCCGCTGCAGGACGTGCTGACGGGAATTCGCGTCGGCCGACCGGTAACGGAGTGCGGGTACGAGCTCGCGCCGAATGCGGAGCGTCACCTGCGATCGCGCCTGCGGCTCGCCAACCTCTATCCCGCCGGCGCGCTCGAGGAAACCGTGCGTGTCGCGCGACGCTGCACGTTCTCGCTCGACGACCTGAAGTACGAGTATCCGGATGAACTGGTACCGGCCGGCACCGACCCGGCGACGTACCTGCGCGAGCAGACCTACATCGGCGCACGCCGGCGCTTCCCTGCCGGCATCCCGGTTGACGTCCAGGCGCAGATCGAGCACGAGCTGCAACTGATAGCGGAGCTGCACTATGAGCCGTACTTCCTGACCGTCTACGACATTGTGCAATTCGCACGGGGACAGGGAATCTTGTGCCAAGGGCGCGGATCGGCGGCGAATTCGGCGGTGTGCTATTGCCTTGGCGTGACCGAGGTGGACCCGTCCCGCTCCAACATGCTGTTTGAGCGTTTTGTCTCAACAAATAGGGCCGACCCCCCAGATATCGACGTGGACTTCGAACATGACCGTAGGGAAATCGTCATGCAGTACATCTACGGCAAGTACGGCCGCGATCGCGCAGCGCTGACGGCCGCCGTCACGACATACCGGCCGCGCAGCGCGTTGCGCGAAGCCGGCAAAGCACTCGGCGTGGATCCGGCGATCGTCGAACGCGTGGCGAAGCAGCATCACTGGTTCGACTCGCGCGCCGATCTGCTGCAGCGGTTTGCAGAGGCCGGTCTCGATCCCGAAGCGCCGCTGAATCAGCAGTGGGCCGCGTTTGCCGCTCAGTTGCTCGGCTATCCACGTCACCTGTCGCAGCACTCGGGCGGCTTCGTGATCAGCCGCAGCAAGCTCACCCGGCTCGTGCCGGTCGAGAACGCAGCGATGGACGATCGCTCGATCATCCAGTGGGACAAGGACGACATCGAGGCGCTCGGCATCCTGAAGATCGACGTCCTGGCGCTCGGCATGCTGTCGATGGTGCGACGCGCGCTCGACATGATCTCGGAAAAGCGCGGCGAGACTTTCGAGTTGCAGGACATCCCGGCAGAGGACAAACCGACCTACGACATGCTGTGCGACGGCGACAGCATGGGCGTGTTCCAGGTGGAATCGCGCGCGCAGATGTCGATGCTGCCGCGCCTGCGACCGCAATGCTTCTACGACCTGGTGATCGAAGTGGCGATCGTCCGGCCGGGCCCGGTTCAGGGCGGCATGGTCCATCCGTTTCTGCGCCGGCGTCAGGGGCTCGAACCGGTCACCTATCCTTCGCCCGACGTCGAGAAGGCGCTGAAGCGCACGCTCGGCGTGCCGATCTTCCAGGAGCAAGTCATGCAGGTCGCGATGCTCGCGGCCGGCTTCTCCGCCGGTGAGGCTGACCAGCTCCGGCGCGCGATGGCGGCCTGGAAACGCAAGGGCGGCTTGGAGCCGTATCACGAGCGCCTGGTCAGCGGCATGCTCGCGCGCGGCTACGATCACGAGTTCGCCGAGGCGA
The DNA here is from genome assembly GCF_001411495.1 of Burkholderia cepacia ATCC 25416. Lineage (NCBI taxonomy): Bacteria > Pseudomonadati > Pseudomonadota > Betaproteobacteria > Burkholderiales > Burkholderiaceae > Burkholderia > Burkholderia cepacia. Next base: position 2,314 of record NZ_CP012984.1, read on the forward strand.
TCTTCGCGCAGATCAAGGGTTTCGGCGACTACGGCTTCCCGGAAAGCCACGCGGCCAGCTTCGCGCTACTCGTCTACTCGAGCGCATGGTTGCGTCGCCACGAACCGGCCGTGTTTCTGGCCGCGCTGCTCAACAGCCAGCCGATGGGCTTCTATACGCCGTCGCAGCTACTGCAGGACGCGCGACGCCGCGGCGTTGAGGTGCTGCCCGTCGACGTCAACGTGAGCACATGGGATTCAGCGCTCGAAGGGCCGACGACGTCGGCGCCCGTGCGGCTTGGCTTCTCGCTGTTGCGCGGCATGCGCGAAGATGTCGCCGGCCGCATCGAGCTCGCACGCGCAGCGCGACCATTCGTCGACGTCGCGGATCTCGCGCGCCGCGCGCGGCTCGATCGGCACGACCTGCAGGTGCTCGCGCGTGCGAACGCTCTTCGCTCACTGGCCGGCGGCAATCGACGCGCGGCGCTTTGGTTGGCGGCCGCCGCAGTCCCTGATCGCGATTTGCTGCGCGGTACCGAGCGCGACGACGCGGTGCCGGCGTTGCCTCAAGCATCGGAGGGCCACGAGATCGTGACGGACTATCGCGCGATGGGCTTTACGCTCGGCCGTCATCCGCTGGCGCTGCTGCGTGAGCGCCTCGCGCTCGATCGCCTGCAGTCGGCCGAGCAGCTGGCAACGTTGCGCAGCGGCCAGCTCGCGCGCGCGTGCGGATTGGTCACGGTGCGGCAGCGGCCGGGCACGGCCAACGGCGTGCTGTTCATGACGCTGGAGGACGAGACGGGCCAGGTCAACGTGATCCTCTGGCCCGGCCTGCTGGAGCAGTTTCGGAAGGAAGCGCTCGGCGCCGCGCTGCTCGCCGTGTACGGCGTGTGGCAGGCTGAAGGTAAAGTTCGGCATCTGATCGCGAGCAAGCTCGTCGACCGGACCGAACTTCTCGGGGCACTGCCCACGACGGCGAGGGAGTTTCGCTGATTTTAATTGGCCGGAGCCGTATGGGCCGCCCAGCGGAGTGAATTGTGAAACTTGACTTACCAGATCGCTCCGTATGCTGGTCGATATCGATTTCCTAACCACGACTGGAGAAATGATGTCGACCTTCCAAGAACTGCTCGCACGGCGAGCTGCCCTTGAAACGGAAATTCAGACCGCCAAGGCAGGAGAGCGCTCGAATGCGCTGAAGGAAGTCAAACGACTCGTGGACGAGTTCGACTTCTCGACGCGGGAGATTTTCGGCACGAGCAAGATTCGGAAGCGCCAGACCGTTCAGCCTCGGTATCGCGATCCCGCGACTGGCGCGACGTGGAGCGGTCGCGGCCGGCCGCCGAAGTGGATTGACGGCAAGGACCGCTCGCAGTACCGGATCGAGGCGCCGGCCACGCACGCTTGAACAGCGCGGCGACACTCGATACATTCAACCTATCTCGCTCGCGGCGGGGATACGCAATCCAGCCCGCCGCGTACCATTCAACGACTCCCCATGAAACCCTCCGATAATCCCGCAATCATGGATCTGGAAACGGACCCGGTGCTGTTCGAACACGCGCTTGAACGAGTCACGGAAGACTTGCGCCGAATCGTGATGTCGATAACGGAGCGCCATTTCAATTCAGGTTTGGTGCCCTCGATCACCTGGCCTGCGCTGCTCGAGATTGAAGAGGAAGCCTTTTCGGACCTTGCATTCCAAAGCCGCAACGAAGCCGCAGTCGTCGCCGCGCTTCCCCGGATCGGGCCTACTACGCTGCCGGGCATCGATCTGAACGGGCTGATCGACTGGCGCCTGTCCGCACGGTGGCTGCCGATCGCTTACGAATGTGTCCGGGACTACCTGTTGACCGCGCGTCCGGCGGCACAACGCGACGACGAAGTGTGAGGCGAACGTTGCCCCAACAGATCGGTATGGCCCGCCACGGGTCTCGTGACCGTAGCCATGGCGCAGAGCCACCGGCGATGCGTCCGCAATGCTCTCACGACGCGCCGGCGGCCGGGTCAGCACTGCTGCCGGACGCCCCCCTCCCCTTGGAGACGAGGGACGCGAATCGCAGATTCGCGTTATGCTTGGGGTATCCAATAATCAGTATATAAGATCGAATGGACGAACCGACTCTCTGGCTGTCGGCACCGACCGAGGCCTATCAGCAGTGGCAGCGCACGGAAGCCGCCGGCGCTGATCGGCGTGCGTTCTCGCCGAGGTCGATCGTCCAGCACGAAGCGATGTTTGAACGCTTCATGCGCCACCTCGCCGCCGCTCATCGGTCGCTGGCCACCTTCGGGCCCGACCACCTCGAATCGTTCTTCGCTGATCTCGATCGCCGGTGCAAACCCGGCACCACGACGCGCCTGCGCTACGAGAAGCTTCTCGACAGGCTTGGCCGACACCTGGTCGACGTCGGCGTGCGCAAGACCAATCCAGCGGCCGCCTATGCGTTGACGCAGAAGTGGCCGGAGGACGAACCGGTCCCGGTGTACTTGCTCGAGGCCGATGATCATCGACTGCAGGCATCGATCCGAGCAATCGACGAACTCGACGATCGCGCGCTGCGGAACCGCGCCATCGTTGGACTATTGCTCTCAACCGGCATTACCGCGCAGGAAATCCGACAGGCGGCCGCCGTCGACCTCGACCTGTCGGCTGCGCGGCCACACCTCCAAATCTCGAAGCGTGGCCCGCGCGAAGCACGCCGGGTCCACGTAGCCGAATTCGCGGTACCGGCGCTCACGCGATGGCGCAACCTGTCTGCGGCCGCCGACAGCTCACTGCTGTTCCCGTCACCCCGTGCTGGTGGACCGATGACCGACGAGATGCTCGGCCGCATCGTTCGAGACGAACTCCTCGCGATCGGCGTTCGGCTCCCCGATATGAGTCCGCGCACGCTGCGGAACACGTTCGCCAGGCGCCTGCTGCTCGCCGGCAGAAGCAACAATGACGTCATGCACCTCTTGGGCCTGACGAGCCAGCGCACTGTGATCCGCATTCGGGCAACGATCCCGACCCAGCCTCAAACGGCACTCCAGACTTGACTTCATCTCCCCCTCGATAGCCTGAAAAAGCCAGCAAGTTCGCTGGCTTTTCGCTATTGGAGCATTCAATATGGACTACGTATCGCGCTACACGGATCTCGTCTACTCCGCCAACGGCGGCATCGCCGTCTGCAGCTACCGGCTGCTCGCGCTCGCGTCCGAACCGACGCAGCTCATCATTCAGGTCGAGAACCACGGCTGCAACAAGGACATCCTGATCACCGATCACATCGTCCGCGACGGAATCCTCAACCGAATCGCCGATCGCGAACTGACGGGCATCCCGTTCGACCTGCTTTGCGTTGCGTTGACCGAAGCCGGCCAACATCACACCGTCTTCGTCGAAGCCGATCTCGAGGACTACATTCATCGCGGATATCCGTATGAGCGATCCGCACAGCCGGCCGCACGTGGCCGGCATATTGAGCGCTTCTCGATCAATTCTCGTGACCTGGTGGTCGGCCGGTCCCGCCTGCAGACCGCGCATGCAACTCCTACGCTCGCAGCCGACAGTCTCGCGGCCATCCTCGACCGGCAGACGTCCGCGTAAGCGCCTAATACGCGGGCGTGTAGCCTCGGCTGGGCATCGCGTACTGAGCCCGATCGCCAACAACAACGAAGGCGACAGGCAGAAAAAAACCCGGTGCAGGCGCACCGGGTTGGGTTCCAAAGTGTCGGGCTTCAGGCCGCCTGTGAGAACAGATCGACAGGCGCCAGGTTCAGCATCGTGAGGTGCTCGGTGTTCGATATCGCGCGGTCGACCAGAAATCGATCAAGCTCCGCCGGCGTCAGGTTGCATCGCTCGGCTAGATTCGCGAAGTACTGTCCACGCTTGGCCATCTCCTGATACCGGCCCGCCATACCTTCCGGAAGCCGAAGAATGCCCTCGTTCAGCCAGAACCGCGCCGACTCCATCCCCGAGTGCTGCTGCGCCTTCACTGACCATCCAGCATCGAAGCTGCACGTCACGAACGCACACGCTGCCTCGACGTCTACCTCGAACTGGTCACTCTCTTCGAAGTAGACGATCTGCTCACCGGACCTCGTGCGTGCATATCGGCTCGGTCGCTCCGGATGGCGGTAGCGATTCCACTGTTCCGCGGCGTAATCCCGAAGTCCATCCGTGGGCACCTCGGCGTCGTACGCGCCGACAAAGAACCACCCGTGATGCGGGATGTCGATCTTCGGCAACGGGTCGAGAACCGGTACATGGTAGCGCCGTCCGTGCCTATGCACGTCAAACCAGACCGAAAGCGCTGGAAACGCGTGCGGCGCATAGTGGTGCATGAAGAGATAAAAATCGATCGCCACCAGCTGCGCTGGCGTGATCATCTCGAACTGCACGTCGCAGAGCGCCCTGTTTTCCGGGGTATCAGGGATCTCGCCGGTAGCCAACGCCGCCTCATGCCGCTCTGCGCGCTCGACCTCAAGCACGTCGAGGGTCAGTAGGTACTGCAGCAACCGGAGCCTCTCTCGATAGGAAAGGACGTCCGGCTTGACCGCCAGGTACCCAGCGTCGCTCAGCTTCCGGCCGACCAGCTCCCGTCGACCGAGATCCCATTGCACCGCGACCAGATAGTTCCGGAAGCGATTTAGCCCTTCCAGATGCTGGTGTGCCGGCTCCTTCACCATCGACTCCATCGAGCGATCTCGCTCGCCCGACACGCAACAGAACGCGCACCCGAATCGGGAGCCGCACGCGGCGCGCGCGCCGCCTTCCCCGAGAATCACGCCGCAAGTTCCCTCGTTTCCCGCCCTGTAGAGATCCGACAAGCGCTGAATCGACGCGGTGGAGATCGGCGACGGAAACGGTCGGGCGGCATCGTCCGCGAAGAGCGAGAGCATCGACCAGACGCAGTCGGTGGACCATTCAGCGATCGGCGAGAACGTGAGGAAGCCATCCGCGTTCCGGACGGGTCTCAACGCATTCTCACTGCGGGCCGTCATCGCCGCCGCACGACTGCCGCTTTCGTCGAACCTGTTGCCGAGTATGGTGACAACTTCGCCACTGCCGCCGGCGGCCGCCGATCGCTCGAGCGCGACGCGCAACCGGGTTTGCGGGTCGACCTTCCAGTCAGCCGCACACGCACGTATCCGCTTCCCGTTTTTCACCCCATTTTCCGGGGTGCGGGGAAGCGTGCCGCGCCCGATCGTTGCGACGACAAACTGCGACGCCAAAGATGGCTTCGCCACGTGCACCGATACCGGCGAGCCAGCGTCCGCATAAGCGTCGCGGATCTCATCCAGCATGGCCTGAAGGTGCCAGTGCATACTCGGATTTTCGATTGTCGTATCCGCACTCGTCACGAAGTGCTCGCGCGACACCTCTGCGCCGGCGCGTCGCACCGCCTCGAGCATGAGGATCGCCGTACACGTCGAATCCTTGCCGCCGCTCAGCGCGTTGGAGACCGTGTACCCCTTCCGAATCAGCGCGACGAGCGAGTCGATCGCGGACTCCATCTTCACCAGAATTTCCGAAAACATGTGCTGCTCCAGTAGCGCAGGAACAGCCCCACGCGGGATCTGTCCCGCGTGGGTTGAGAGGAAGATAACAATCAGGGCGCGCGATACAACTCGCCGCGCGCGGACACCGCTTCCCAGTTCTTCAGGTACGCATCGGCAACACGAGTGTCACCCCGCAACACGACGACGTTCTCCGCGTTGTACCGGGCCGCTTGCTGCGAATAGTTGTAGCTTCCGGTCTCGACGGTCGTGCCGTCGACAACGACATACTTCGAGTGCTGCGCCGGAAAGGCGCTCACAACACGGACGGGGATCCCGGCGTAAGCGAGAGCGCCGAGCGCCGCGCGTCCCCGGCCGCTTCGATCCTCTTCGAGGTTGCTGCGCGCGTCGACGCTCACCGCGACGTCAACGCCGCGGCGCTTTGCGGCGATAAGTCACGCGCAAGCGCTGGGAGGTCTTCCAGTTCGTGTTCGAGCTGGCGACGAAGCCGGCATGGCTGCTATCCGGTGGGCAGCTCGAGGCTGAAGTTGAGGCGGCGCGCGGTGCCGGCGGCCATTTTGATCTGCCGGATGTCTGCGACCACGTCGCGAATGCGCTCTTCGGCTTCACGTCGCAAGGGCCACGTCTCTCGCTCTCGGGCCAGGTAAACGGCCGGCACGAGGTTCATGTGGCCTATGCGCTGTTTCTGGATCTGCCGATTCCTGACTCGGTGCTGGCGGACTACCGCAGCGACGCGAAGCGCTTCCAGTACGACCTGCAGTGGTTTGCCAAGGCTCCAGTTGCCGCCCGCCCAGGCTAAACCAGCGGTTGCGGATTTCTTCGAAAAGCGAGGTGAAGATCGCTTCAGCCGTGCCAGGTTGTCGTACGGTCAAGATCCCGTTGTAGCGGAGGATCGGCATTTCGACGCCACCGCGCGTGAGCGAAATCTCGGTCGTTTCGTAGGCGGACAGCGTTGCGTCGTGAAAAAACACGTGGAATACGTGTGCAAGCGTATCGACGTGGATTGATGCGTCGGGAGTATGGATCGTGTACATCAGTGGTTGTCCTTGCAAAAAGGGGCAACCACCCCATCCGGGCAGTTGCCCCGAATTGGGAGAAAGAGAGGGTGATGCGTCAGTCGATATCGAGCAGGTTCGACACGACCGCTGCGACGGCCCAGGCATGGGAACGCGTCAGCGTCTTGATGCGAATGAGCGGTTGCGTTCGCCAGTGGCCGAAGCCCAAATCTGCATCGCGCCAGACAGTGTCGAGACGCACGATCCACCCTTCCGACTGACCACGCTCGATCGACACGGAACAACGCCGCTTATGCTCATCAGCGACCGGCCATTTGGAAAATGGCTTCCTGCCAAAAACAGCCTCGTTCGCATACATCGCGCGATTGGCAACGGTCACCCATTCCGGCTCGAGCTCGGTAGCACGAAGTGAGTCCTCGATGTATCGAGCGACCTCTTCGACCGTCTTACCTTCGAGTTGGAACGCATCCTGCGACCGCGATACCGGTCGCTCCAGCACTTCAGACATGGAAACCTTAAATAAAAAGGGCCACACCGAAAGGTGTAGCCCTAGATAGGAAGGCGGCCGCCCAGATGGGCGACCGTCAGTTCGAATTAATGCGTGTGGTGACGCAGAGAACGACGTTGGTCGCGCTCCGCCTTACGACCGCGTTCACATGCGACGATGCCGTAGCCGCAGAACACCAGCGTCAGAAGCAGTGCAACAGGACCGAAGTACATATTCATTCTCCGTTCATGGAATCCATGCCAACGACATAAGTTACCACACCGATCACGACCAGCGCAGCGACGTTCATCGCCGCCCAGATCGAGAACTCCGAGATAGCATGCACGTAGCCGACAACACCGACGATCGACGAGACCGTCAGCGTATGGCAGAACCGTCCGAACTGCTGCCGCTGGTCCTTCGACCAGGATGCACGAACCAGCCGCGCGCCCAGTCTCGAGCGCGGCTTTGGCACAAGCTCGGTCACCGACACCACATCGAAGCTATCGGACGTCGCCTGAACTAGCATCGCCTCAAACCCATCCCAGCTAGCCGTGATCGCCGGAGGAGGCTCCATTTCCTTGACCGCGACCAGCAACTCACGCATAGGGACTGAGATGAAAACGATCTGTTCATCCGGATCGTAGGATCCGCGATCAACCACCGATAAGCCCGAAGGAAATTCGACACGAACATCAACGAATTCCATCGCGCCTCCTATCGCCGGTCGCTATCGAGACCGTCCACGAGCCGCAGGCCGCCAAGCAACGCCTGGTAGCCCTCGTCCGTGTCGAGTTGGGCGAGCGGCACGATGTTGTCGCCGCCGCCCGACAGGTCGCGGTGCCCCCGTCGCGTGCGGAACGACACTGCGACATGCTGACGCGACGCCGAATCCGCAACTTCGAGCATCATCCGGCAGGTGCGCAGCGTCACACGGCAGCCGCGGCCTGCCTTCGCCGGTTCGGCCACCACCTCGTGCTCACCCGCGCGCAACCGCAGATCGCGCGCAACATGACGCAGCATTCGCGTCGCATAGTGGGTCAGCGCAGCATCGGACGCGACGCCCGCTGCGCGTCGATCCGCGTACAGAACTTTCGGTACCTTGAACATCTTGCCCTCGAAAAGAAAAAAGCGAGGCCCCTAACGGGAACCTCGCTATCCAGGAAGAATCCGGCCAGGCCGGCGATTGAACGGCTCAGCGCGTGATGCGCATGCCGGAAGAACTGCTGACGAGCATCACGCGATCGCCAGGGGCGAAGCGCTGCTCGTCGGACTGAACGACTACCAACGTGCGTCCGGACACCGTGCGCACGACAACCTCAAATCCGGCGTGACGCGCGAGCGATTCCGACAGCCTCTGCGACACGTAGGCAGCGCCGGCGCCGGCGAGCGCGCCAGCGATATATCGGCCGTTGCCACCGCCGATCGTGCGCGAACCGAGAAATGCGCTAACGCCCGCGCTCAACAACGATGCCAGCCCGGAACGGTCGGACTCGCTGCTGATCGTGACACCGCGCACGCTGACGACCGTGGCCGCCTCGATTTCTCCCGCGCGCTGTACGTCGTAGCGCTGGTAGACGTCTGGAGAACCGAAGTCGTACGAAGCGCACGCGGTCAACGAAGCGAGGAGCAGAACGGAGATGAGAAGCTTGAACATGACGATTGCCTCAAAAAAAGAGGGCAATCGCCCGTCAGGGAAATTGCCCTGACAGGGAAGCCAACACATGGTCGGCGAGAGAAATACGCACCGCAGAGCCGATGCGAAGGGGTCGATGCGCAGACGCGCGAGAAACAGGATCAGTGTAGGCTCGCGCGCCACCAGCAGCGGCCGGAATCGTCGGGAAAACCGCCCCGCTTTCCTCTGGACGAAAAAAAAGCGCCTGCCCGATTACTCGGGAGGCGCTGGTTGAAGTTGTGTTGGCAAGTTACCACGGCATATGCGGATCCATCGGGTCCACGCCCTTCCGACGCCTCGCCTTCTTCGGCTTTGGCGCGTCATACCCGAAGCGCGCCCAAGCCACCGGATCGATGGGCACTGGATTCGTTCTTCCCGTTGCCAGATTCACAAACACTGCGGAGTACGCCAACGACCCCCTCCGATAGAGCGTCCAGAGCAGGTTGAATGCCTGGACCGAAATCGCCTGATTGATGACCAACGACTGCTTGCGCAGCGCGTCGGCCATCGAGCACGATGGCGTGTCGTCGTCCTTGTCGTTCCGCGCGTTCAGCAGGTCCGGGAACAGATCACCCACGTGGGGCAATCTGTCGTGCCGGGCCCGGCCGAGTTCGCCAAGAATGACCTGGCCGCGATCCGTCTCATTGCCGCAGTCGAGGTAGTAATGACAGCTCCCCCGCTTCGCGGCCTGCATAATGGCGTGCCGCGCGCGGCGTGAGTCGACGCAACCCACCACGATATCGGCCACAATACGCACCGATGAGTCGACACGACGCGGCTCCGCAACCCAGTTTGTTCCCATCAGGTTGTTGAGCCGATTCACGAGCAGCAGCGCCTTGTAATGCCCGACGTCATTGGGATAGAACCCCTGCCGCCCGACATTGGTGTCGCTAACCGTGTCGTCGTCGTACACCGTGCACTCGATCCCGCCAGGGTGGCCGAGCTCGATCATGGCGTGATGCAGCCGCGCAAGACTGGGAAGAAACGCGCTCCCAGTCCCGCCTGCTCCAACAACCACGACGCGCCACGGCCGGCGGATCATGTCGGCCGGAATACTGTGAATGATCAACTCGCTCATCACACCACCACCGTCGTCAGCGTGGCCGCCCATGACTCGGGCACGCGTTCGAACTTCTCGAAGATGCCTTTCGCGCAAAGCCGCAGCGCGACCGACGGCGTACGATCGCAATGGCCCAGCACGAATGCAAACTTCACGTCGTGCTGGTCATCCTCATTGTCCGTGCGTGAGAAAAACGCCCGGCCCGTGCCATGGGAATGGCAATCTACTACCAGCCATTCACCGTCTGCCAGTCGCGGCCGCTCATAGACCAGATGCCCCGGCCCGTGCGACAGCGACGGCAACGCAACGATGCGGAACGCACCGGTCTCGCTGTTCCAGACAATCCACGCGCCGACCTCGTTTGGCAGCGCCGCCCGGGCCATCGCATGAAACTCCGCGACGAGCGCGGCAGGAATCTGCCCGCACAAGAGCGCCGTCGTCTCTTCGACCTTCCCGTACGGGACAGCTGTCGAGACTGCGTACTGCGCGATGCGACGCACCACGCGCACCCATGGACGCAGGACTTCGAGATAGACGCCATCCGATGTGATGAGCAGGCGTTCCCCCGAACGCGTCATCGGGACAACGGCCTCCCGCGACGGAACCATCACCGACGGGAAGGACTGTTGGAGAACGGTATCGAGCGGATTCATGCGCCCCTCCCGACTTGGCCGTTGACCAGCTGCTCGAGCGTCCGTCTCATCGGCACCAGCGCGTTGAGAGGAAACGTCTCGCCGAACTTGCCGTCGAGCATGTCGCGCCAGAACGCGTACTCGCCGTCCTTGTACTCGATCCGTTTGCCACCGGCGTTCGGATGCGTGAAGGCCGAATCGAAGAACCCGGCTTCCCAGCCATCGATCGACGCCACATCCACACGCTTAGGAACCTGCGCGCTGCCGATGCAGATCCGGCCCATGTCCCAGGTGTTGAAGTACGGCGGTTCGAACAACGGCGTCTCGCGAACGGGGCGATCGCTGCATGCCACCGCGAACACGCGAAAGCCAAGATTCGAGGCTTGGAACACCAGCCCCGGATGCGGCACAACGGCGCTTCGCTTACCAAGGTTCTCGCATTCGAAGAACACCCGGCGCATCGCTGGCGGACACCACCACGTGACTGCTTCAGGCGACACCCCGAGCACTGTCGCTGGTAGAAACTCCGCCCGCGGTGCGACGTGCTCGGCGAGCTGCTGAAGCGTTTGAACAAGCACCTTCCGGTCGAGCGGCCGACCGGCGCCAATGACGGGTCGACCGCTTTTGCGGTCAGCGATGACAGCGTGGGCTGTCGCAAAATGCGCACCGTCCTTGCTCGTATAGAGCAACAACGCTTGCGACAACGCGACATCCGAACCGGTTCTTCCGGCCGAGATACCAGACATAACACACTCCTTTAAGTGGGTTGACTCACCAGCGCAAGAAGCCGGTCAAGGTGAGTGAGAATTCGAAACGCCAGTGCCAGGTCGGCGTACTGGCGGCGGATAGCCTTCGGAGTCGACGCCAGCCGGGAGAACCCGGTGTAGGTCGTCGCATCGGCCCAGTACGCAAGCACGATCTGGTTGTGATCGTTGACGGCCGGCAGTACGTTCACGAAGTCGCCCGTCGTGATCGTGCCTGGCGTCAGCCCTGGCACACCGCCGGACGTGGCTGTCAGCGAGCCGGACGACGGCGTGGTCGATCGCAGGTAGTCATCGCTCTTGAACGATGCGATCGAGACCGGCAACCCATTGAGGGTCATCTTGGTCATCGTGTTGTCCTGCACCGTGCGGCCGTACTGGTTCAGCGCGTTCACGACCGCGTTCGTGCCGGAGAACGGCGCGTCCGGGCGCAGCACCGACACGCCGACCGAGCCGCCGCCCGTCGCGAGCGACGTCGGGGATGTGAAACTAATCGCGTAGCGCGCGAGGCCTGCGTGCATCGCGTTGAACACGACGTCAGCATTCATACCCGCCTGACTGCCGTTGTTCAATGCAATCTGGAGCGTCCGAACCGTAATCGCCACCTGGCGCGTGGAGATTGCGTTCTCGTGCTTGAGCAGCCTGCCAATGTTGTCGGCCGCGTCCTTGGTGTCGTACACCATCACGAGTCGGCTCTGCGGGTTGACGCTCACGCGCCCCATTGGCGACTTCAGCTTCTCGATTTCCGCCGTGATCGCAGCGATCTGATCGAAGTCGCCTTCGCGACCCGTCGACGTCTGCGCCGAGAACGAACCCGTGTTGCCGCCGGAGCTACCGCCACCGCCGCTACCCGACTGATTGCCGGTCGACGTGTCCATGCCCTTGCTCATCGTCGACTTGATCGACACCTTGCCCGGGATCGCGGCGATCTGGTACATGCGAGTGACGAACCGACTCACGTTGATCGTGCTGCCGTCGAACGACCAGTCGAGCCCCAGGTCGGTCGTCATGTTCCTCATGTACATGCCGGTCTTGCCGGAGAACGCCTGGCGGTAAATCGGCTCTTCGGTTCGCGCGGCGTTGTTCTGCCCTTTCGACTCCGTTTGGCCCGGTACCAGCGAGTCGCGCGGAACGAACACGTCCGGGCTCAGGTGAACCGGATAGCCGGTCGCCGTCGAAATCAGTGTGGCGATCTGCTTGATGCCGAGGTTCGCAGGAAGCGTGACCGTCTTGTCGCGGAACACCGCCGGCAGCGTCGCCTCGTAGGCGAGCGGCACCAGCCGGTCGCCCAGGAACGCGGTCGGCACGTCTTCGACGAGCGCCATCGGCGCCGGCCCCTTGCCAAGCGCGTCGGAGATCGTCCGGTGTGCCGCGTCGTAGCTGTCGTTGACGTCCTGCTGTGTCACGGCGCAGCCGGCGGCCATCAGGGCGGCTGCCATCGCGACCGCGGATTTCATAAGGTGAACACGCATGGTTCTCAGTCCTGGCAGTTGCCCGCGCGTGCGATCACGCGGATGACGTTGTTCGAGTGGCGGCACGCGCGCGTCGGCGTGCGCATGTGGTTCGTCGCCTTCATCACCTGCTGCAGGACGGAGGTGAAGTCGCCAGTGAAAGACGCGTTGAATTCGAGCGGCAGGTCATCGTCGATCTTCCACGCCAGTTGCCAGCCCTGCTGCTGCAGCCAGCGGTCGAGGGCGTCGCGCAGATTCACGTCCGCCGGCGTCACAGAGAAGGTCAGCGTGCCGCTCGCGGCAGTTGCACCCGCGCCCGGCGACTCGACAGCCGCGACGTCTGTCGACAGCGCGGGCGGGCTGGTGCTCGGCGGCGCCTGCAGCGACTGCTCCCGCTTTATGCTGTCGGCCGCGGCCGGTGCCGCTTTCGGCGCCGATGCGAGTACCTGCCAGCCATCCGCGTCGATCGAGCTCGTCGCTGCTTGGGGTGTCGCAGTCGCCGCGGCGCTCAGGGCGGCCAGCGTTACCGCTACGATCGCGCGTGCTCGCGCCTGCTTCGAATGTGTCTTCTGCATGTTTACCGACCCTGTTGCATAAAGCGGCGATAGATCGCACTGGCGTAGACGAGCTGCTTGGACGGCGTGACCGCGTTGTAGGCCCCCACCGCCTTCCAGTTCGGCCCAAAGCGACGCACGTTCGACGCGAGGATCCACGCCCCGACATACGCGCTCACGCAGCTGTTGAAGAGGTGCTCGCGACGGATGCCGTAGCGGGACAACGTCGGCAGCCACGACGTGTTGATCTGCATGAGGCCGATGTCTTCGCTGCCGTTGGTGTTCCGGTTGACGGCGTTGGGCCGCATGCCCGATTCGTGTTGCGCGATAACGCGCAGCAGCCGCGGATTAACGCGGTGAAACGCGGCCGCGTCATCAAGGCAATCTGCGTGGGCGGGCGACGCGGCGATCACCATCACGGCAGCGACGATCGATACGATGTGCTTCATGGCGTCGCCCCCCCGCTCGCCTGCAGCGTCGCGTCAGGCGCTTCGCGATACGTGACTTCCTTGCGGCGCTTGACGCGGATCGTGTTGCCGTCGGCCGTCACGGTGAACAGGTCGGACGTGCCTTCGAACATGAAGTAGCGGCCCTTCTGCTCGCCGATGCCCAGGTTCCGCGCGTCCGTCACGCCGACCCGCACGACCGATTCCGCGAACTTGAAGTACGTGCGTCCCTCGCGGTCGAACACGGCTTCGAGCTTTGCCGCGTTCGGTTGATCGAAGTCGTAGACCGTCTTCGCGTCGCGCGTCACCTCGACGCGGTTTGTCGCGTCGGCCACGATGAAACGTTCCGCGCGGTCGATCGTCATCACGCTCTTGACCTCATCCCAGCTGGTGCGCAACGCCTTCCCGTCCGGCGTCTTGAACGTGACGGTCTTCGCCGGTTTCGCCGTGAAGCGGATCTGCGTATGCGTGTCGTCGCCATCACGGATCGCCTGCGCGCCAAAGCGCTCGGCGAGCCGCGACACTGGCGGCGGTTCGGCTGTGACACGCGCGACGACGCGATTCATGCCGGCTTCGTCGGCATCGCCGCCGGACGACGCATAGTTCAACGCCGCCGACTTCGGCGCATCGCGATGCAGCCGCACATGCCGCCCACCGAAATCGACGTCCGCGTACAGCCCGGTTTGCGTCATCAAACGATCGAGCGCCTGCATCCAGTTCTCGCCATCGCGCGTCGCGAACAACTCCGAGGTCGTCAGGTCGACGTCCTTCTGCGCCGAGCCCGTCCACCCCTGCGGAACGAGCGACTTGACCACGTTGCCGACCGGCATCGACGCATGAAGCGCGCGAACCGGCGCGAGCGCCGAGCGCGTACCGATCAACACCAGGCGGTTCGTGAAGCCATCGAATCCGGCCGGTTGATCGTCCTTCATCGCGGCGAGTGCGCCGGTCCCGCCGATGAAGGTGTTCGCCTTCTTCCAGCGTGCGGTAGCCGAATGGGCGCCGACCTTGTAGGTGATCGACGCCGGCGTCCCTTCGACGACCACGTACGGGCCTTCGGTATGGCCCCCTTCAGCAACGATAATTTGTCCCGCGCGTGGCTGAATATAGGTCTTCGCTCCGTCGTTGAAGATCAGCGCCGGTCGCTCGGAAATGCCGCCGAGGATGTCGTAGTCGAAGTCGAACGGATCGGTGTTCGCCGCCGATGCGGCGGCACACACGATCGCCGACGCGGCGCACGCGAGAATCTTGGTCGTGTGCTTCACAGGCCTGCCTCGATCAGGGAAAGGTGTCGAACGAACCGTGCAAGGTATGACCGACCGGGATTGGGATTCGCGCTGTGGTAATAAGCGACGGCCTTCGCCACAGAGTCAGTCCGCGCAAAGTTCTCGGTCAAAATCGCCTCGGCCACCGCGACGTTGGTGGCCGGGGCGAGTGCGTCCCACGCCGACGCGAAACGCTTGCCGTGATACCGCCAGTTCACCTGCATGAGGCCGACGTCAAAATCCATTCGACCGCCAGCGAGCAGCGCCTCGATGGCCTTGTACGCCTCTTCACGCGACTTGAAAAAGAAGCCCTGCCCGGCGACATTCAGCGTCCACGGCCACGCGCGGCCGCGGTAGTTCGATTCATTCAGCGCGATGCCGGCGAGGATCTTGGGATCGACGTTGGTGTGCAGCAGCTCGAACGGGACGACCGCACGGGAGCAGGCCCACCCACCTCGCCGCTCCGCAACCGCTGCCTGCGCACCGTCATCCAGCACGAGCGGCTGGAGCCAACCGCGGTCGATGAAAAGGTCGTCCAGTGCGACATCGTGGCCGTCGATCGCGACCGTGATGCCCGCTTCGCCCGAGCTTCGTACGGGCTGGCCGATCAACGGCGATGCCCATTCGACGAACGCATCGAGTCCGCAGTAATAGACCGGCTTGCCCGGCAGCATCGCCACGCGGCGCACCGCGCCATCCTGAATGACGACGCTCACCGGGCTGATCACCTGCGCGATCACCGCCGAATGCGCGTATGCGCTCGCCAATGCCACTACGGCCGCGAAAGCCATGCGCTTGATCATCGTGGCTCCCGGTACGGCTCGAGCACCATGTCGCGATTGATCTTCATCATGAAGTGTCGTTTGCCCGGCTTCGACGAAATAGTCGGCGGAATGTTCTTGTACCGATCGAGCACCGACTGTGCGGTTTGCGCCGCGATCTGACCGCCCGTGCTGCCCACAGTGGTGACGCCAAGCGGGCCAGACGTCGTGCTCTGATCGCTATTGCTGAAGGCGCGAACCAGAATGGCAGTCAGGAACGAGGTCGAGTAAATCTTGAAGAAGTGGTTGTTCACGTCACCACTGAAGCCGGCCGTGCCATCGCCGTCGGCACCTTGTGCGCCGTACAACGGGACGTGCTTGCCGTTCGGCAGCCGCATCTCCGCGCCGGCGACGAGAATCGACTCCTGCCCAGGCTGAATGTCCGAGCTATAGGGCGCAACGATCGTGGTGCCCCACGGAATAACGAGGCAACGCCCGTCACCGTTGTTCGCGTACACATCGCTTTCGACGATCAGCGACGCGGTGCCAGGGCGATCCGAGTTGAGCGCTTCGTTCGAGAGAACCGGAATCTTTGCCGGCGGCGACAGCGTGCAGCCGTGCGACTGGCCGACAAATCCAGTTCGCGCGAAATCCTTGTCGCCCTCGCTCAGCTGCGCGACGTCGTGCATGAATGCGTTGTCGCGTTGTTGCGTCGTCATCGGTCCTGCCGCCTGCCCTCCGCGTGATGCGAGTGCAGCCTGCGCCGTCGCTTCTTTCATGGCAGCGTCTTGAGCGGCCGCCTGCTGGAGCAGCATCTGTTGCGGCGAGATCATGCCGTTCGGTAGTTGCGGCTGCTGCGGCTGGGCGTCCTTGACCTTGACGCCCGGACGGAAGATCGGCGACACGTAGATGGTGTCCTGGTCGTTCTCCGCCTTGAGTTCGCTGGTGCCAGCACTTGGCAGGACAGCGTCGGCCGAGAGGGTCGGCTTCTTCGCACTCGCGGCGGCTGCCGCGCTTGCAGCCGCCGCTGCTTCAGCAGCGCGTCGACGTGCTTCGGCCTGCTGCTGCTCGATGATCTTGTCGACGTCAGCTTTGTCGCGGTCGCCCTTGTCGACCGCCTCGGCCGCACGTTCACGCTTGGCCTTCAGCGCGTCGGCCTCCGCCTTGTTTGCCTCAACCGTCTGCGTGTAGAAGCCCAACGAGCCAATGCCAAGAGCAGCAATCGCGCCGATCGCAATCATGATGTTGCGCGGCACCTTGCCCTTGAACAAGGCTTTCTCTTCCGGGCTGCTCGGATCGATCTGCTTTGCCATACCGACCTCAGAAACCGAAGAGACCGCGACGACCGCGGGTGATCGTCACTTCTTCGCCTGGTCGCGTGAGCTTCACTTCGTCAGCCAGTCGCTGGATGACGATATACGGCCCACGGCGGATGAAGTTCGGGCTGACGATATCGCCACCATCGTTGATGGTCGGCACGGCATACGGGGTACGCGGCGGCATCCGAATCCAGATGAACGTGCCATCGTCGAAGACGGTCTCCGGTTTGAGCGAGCTCGTGCCGGAGACGGTGTATTCGAAGTTCAGCTTGTCGGGCGGCACACCGATCGGCCCAGAATCCGATTGACCAGCGTGGTCGGCATCGCGATCGTTGCCGGCGGCATTCCCGCGCGTGCGCACTTTCGCCATCAGCGAATTCGGGTAGTTGAAGCGGACGTTCTGATAGAACAGGCCTCCGAGCGGCGACGATACGAGGGTCAGCTCGTACTCGCGCTTGTTCGTGCTCAGATGCAGGGTGTTGACGAGACCGGGCTTCGTCGGCTTGACGTACACGTGGTTTGCGCCGTCCGTATCGATGACCCACTGGACCGAATCGCCCATCGCCGGCTCACTGATCAGGCTCTCGCCGCGCTCCAGCTCGATCGTCGTGAGCTTCAGCGGCGCCGTCATCACGCGGTAGATCTGATCACGGCTGTACGGAAAGACAGCCATGCGCGCGTCACCGGGCATCGTGATGGGATCAGCGCCGGAGTTGTACGGATTCACCGGGCTCATCGCGTCGCCGATGATGCTGCCGACATCGAAACCGGGAATCGGCGAAACAGGACTCGCGGCAGTCTTTGCGGCGAACGCATTGGCCGACGCCGCGATCAACGCGAGCGTGCCCCAGGTCAAGAGGGAACGTGGTCGTTTCATGCGCCTGTTTTTTGCAGAGTGAAGAACGGGTAGTAGAGGCCGTACGGATTCGTGCCAAGGACGTCTTCCGCGGTCGGAGGAATGATTTGGTAACGCATCGTCAGCGCGAAGCGGACATCGACAGGCTTGTCGGTGGGCGATTGCCGGGTCGAGGTCGTGAATTCGACGACGACGGTCGAATCCTCGAGCAGCGAGACGTTGGTGACCTTCGGCTCACGGACCAGCTTCGGATTGGTCGTGATCTGGTCGAACGGCTTGTCGTCGCTGATCCACGACGCGAATTGGTTCTTCGCGTTGCCGACCATCTTGGCTTTGACGGCGTTGATGTTCTTGGCGAGGCGGGAGGTGCGAATATCGTCGGTGAGAACCGGCTCGATCGTGAACCAGTGCTCGACGTCCTGTTTGATCGCCGTGCGTTTCGCCTGATCGTCGGGGTTGTACGCGGCCAGTTGCTTGACCAACGGATTACCGCCAGCATCCGACGAGACACCATAGGCCCTCACAACCGACGGTGGCGGCTGCCGGGTGTACACCGCACCGCCCGCGATAATGGCGAGGACGAAACAGAAGGTCTTCCAATGATTGGCTTCGACGCGCAGACGTGTCCCCTGATCGAAGATGATCTTTTCGGGATCGTCGTTCGAGTAGTGGCCGGGCGCCGGCGACAGGGCGACCTGCTTCTTGCTACGGGGAAAGAGTCGGGGGAGTCGCATCACGGAGTTCCAATTGGGACGGATCAATTGGAACAGCCGGGGCGACAACGGCACGTGGGAAAAGAGCTGTGATTTCAGGGACCTTTTCGCGACACCAGGAAACGCTGGCAATCGGAGCCACAGCGCGTAACTGGTTGAGGGGCGTAGGGAAAAAAGCCCTATGAAAATCACGAGCTTTTGGGTCTTGCGTTTATGAACACGCCGATAGAATTAGTTCGCCGTTGTTGCACGCGTTGCACGCAGCACTCTGGTGGTGACGAGACGGCAGGCATTCGCAAATCATTGTTTTTGCACGATTCTCGACCCAGTCCTCGTTCGAGGAATCCAGATGCGCCCCTCAACCGGTTGAGGGACATTTCTTAGAAACAACAACAATGACGATCAACGATCGTCGACTCCTATGACCTGTTCCAATTCGTGTAATAGTTCGGCCGCTGAGAAAGCAGGCATCCCGCGCGATCGCCTGGCCGCGATCGCGCGACATGAGGATCTCCGCAGGGCTGGCTCTCCACCCGTTGTGCTGGGCACGTTCTATCGGGTGCAGTTGGATCGGCGGCTCTGGCCGAGTCAAGCAACGCTGGCTGTGGACTTCAACGTGTCGAAGGCAATTGTCACACGGTCTATCCAAGCCTCTTTGCTTCCACCCGAAGTGGTCGCCTCGTTCGGCGGGCCATGTCAAGTCTCGTACCGGACAGCAGAAATCGCTACGAAACTGATCCGGGAAGTCGGTAAGGATCTTGTCACGCGAAGGGCTCTATCCGTGCCGGCCAACATTGCTCCATCGAAAGTGATATCGATACTGTCTACGGGCGTAGTCCAAGCCGGAGACGGTGTTGAACTTCGATTGTCGCTTGGGCCAAACGGCAGGCATCTCAGAATCGATGTGCCTCAAATCGATCTCGTAGTTCCCCATCTTCCCCTACTGCAGGATCTGCTGAACGCTCTCCTTCCGTCGGTCCTTCCTCGCAGACGCTGACGGTACTTGCCGATCGGGTGACAAATTCCGACCTCGAGGTAGTTGCCACACGATCGGTGACATTTTCCGACCTGGTCCTTTCGGCAGACTGCGAGGTCGAAATTAGTCTTCGCAATGCAATGGTGACGTTTTCCGACCCGCGGTCTATCGAGAGGTGACATATTCCGGCCCACCGCTACAGTCCCTAAAGGTGACGAATTCCGACCCGCTGACTTACCGCGAACAGTGACATTTTCCGACCTTCTGAGCCCAAACCTCAAAAGTGACGTTTCCCGACCCGGCACGTTGTTCGAAAAGGTGACACGATCCGACCTGAGGTCGAAACTGATGGTGACAAATTCCGACCCGCTAGTTGTTTTGAGAAGTGACATATTTCGACCTACGGTCGCAGCTTTAATCCTATTTCGTCCGCTAGCATTCGCGCGAAGAGTGACGTTTTCCGACCCAAGGTCCCGTGCTTTCGATGACTTTTTCCGACCTGCCGTGATGGTTTCTTCGACGATGAACCGTCCCGGGTCGTCAGACTGACCCTCATGATCTGCTGCAAAGGTGACGTTTTCCGACCTGGCAGTCTGACCCATCGTTGGGAAGCGGACCAACTCGGCAAAAGGTGAGTGAGTACTTAGTACGTTTTGGCTGGTCGGGTCGGAAAGCGTCACCTTTTGCGCTAGCAAACCCTTCCCTGTGGCGAATCGGCTGTGGTTTGGAGGCGCTGCAGAGGCTTTGAGGTCGGAAAATGTCACTTTTCAGCGGTGTGGCATACGCTGCAAGTCGGTGTGGGGGGATTTTGTTGTATAGGAACAACTTTCAATCGGGGCTCTTTGTAAGACAGTTTGTAGAACCGTTTGTAAAACCTTTTGTAAACGCTGTGCCCTGTCTCGCACAGGCTTGTCAGTTATGGCTTTGCGGGGCGTCACAGTCGAGAAACTGTGACGTTTACCGGCCTGGTGGTGACGCAATCCGACCCTAAGGAGACGCAAAGCGGGCTGGCAGTGACAAATTTCGACCGTTATCCACAACGGTGACTTGCACCCTGAGCATGTCACCTTATAATTGTGACACTCTCCGCTGAAGGTCACCTTTGTGAACAAAAAGGCAAAAAACCAGTCCGAGCCTGCCCAGGTCGAGATCGTTGAGCTTGAACCTTTCCAGATCGCGCCCTTGGACGAACCTCCTCTGGACGGTGATGGCCGAGTGCGGGGGACTGTTGCCATGAGCCGAGCCCTGGTCAATGCTCAGCAAGGCCTGACCCTTAACGAGAAGCGAGTCATGATGGCGGCGCTGCGATGCATAGACAGCAAGAAGTCACCGTACTTGCATGGTAAGGGTAACGGCTATGTGAGTGTTCGTGTTCGAGCCGACGAGTTTGCCGCCCTTGCAGCACTTGCTCCGCGGTCGGGCGAAAAGCAAGCAACCGCTGCGTATGAGGGACTGAAGGAAGGCTGTGCGAGTCTTCAAAAGCGTCAACTGACGTATATGGATGGCCCGAGGAAGGTGGTACTGAATTGGGTGTGGAAGGCGGTTTACCACGAACGAGAAGGATGGGCAGAAGTTTCCTTCTCTCCGGATTTAACCCCCCATATCTTCATGTTGCAGCGGCGTTTCGTCTCGTATCAACTTGAGTTTGCCCGAGGGTTACAGTCACTTTACTCATGGCGGCTACTCGAACTGTTGATGCGAGAGCGGGATCGGGGCAGGCTCCTGATCACGTTGGAAGATTTCCGGCACGTGCTTGAAATCCCGGCGACGTACCGCTTTGCCGACATCAAGCGCCGCGTGATTGAAACCGCTGTGAACGAGCTGAACGCAAAAGCGGACCTTGTAATTTCCTGGACACCGGTGAAGCTCGGGCGCGCTGTGAATTCGCTCGATTTTAAGTTCATCCAGAATCCGCAAAGCCGCCTAGCGCTGGATGGCGAGTTGCCCTTTGAAGAATCAAGTGCAGCGGCAACTGCCGGAAACTGAAGCGCGACGGTCTCGCAGTAACTCCGTCGCGCTATATTGCTTGTAGTACGGCACGGGATGAATGCCAATCTAGCTGCGTTGCCTAACCGGCGGACATACGTGGGTGTCGCACATGCCTACTTCAGTTGGTGGCCGTCTTCGGCAAGGAGCTTTTTGAAGGCCGCAACGTATGCCTCGGCTTTTTCGGCTGAACCTAGAGCGAGGTCCAGACGAACCTTCCCGTCGCCCCATTCCTTGATCGTACCGATCTCGCCCCCTTCAACAGTTGACACCTTGTACTGTCGCGAAAGGGACTTCCGTGGTGCCCGGCCATTCTCTAGACTTTCGCGTATAGCCTTCACCTTCTGAAACGGCAATTCCTCGTCACGAATGCGCTCGGCAAATCCTAAGGTGCGCTTCTCGTCCGATGCCTTGAGGAACAGGGTGAGCTCGTAGCTAGTTGATAGGCCGAATTGTTTGGGGTGCGAACCGATCACGTCCAGGACTGACTGCGGCAGATCCAGAAGCGCGAGAATTTTGCTGACCTTGGATTTGCCCTCCTCCACCAAGGCCGCCAGATCGTCATTCGATTTTGCATGACCCTGATCGAGAAGTTTCTTGTACCCGAGTGCGACGTCCAAAATCGTTTCCTGCTCGCGCTCGTTGTTTGCGGCTCGAGCAAGACGGTAGAAATCTATCGGGTCCAGGCCTTCGAGAAGCTTCACATCCAACGTCTCGGAGCGATTTCGGAGCGCACCAAGCTTTCGGAACTGGCCGTCGATCAAGATTGCGCGATCCGGAAAGTCAGGGTGGCGTCCGGCGAGCACGGGGACGAGTTGGCCATCTCGGGCCATTGAGGCTGCGCGAGCGGCGATGAGCTCTTCTTTGTAGATAGTGCGACTGTTGAGCGGGTTATCGTCGATATGGCTTATTGGCATTGTTATATACCGCGCCTGTACCTTCCCTGCTTGCTCCAGGCTTGCCAAATACGCTTCTGCAGCCGATCTTGTCGGGGCTGCGACATTCTCATTGGGCTGATCCAATAGGCTGCTTCGGCCGCTCAATGCTTCATCAACGCGGTCGAACCTCGAAGGTGTCGCCGTCTCTCGCATTGTCTGGTCGCGCTTTACACCGGCATTAAGCGCCGCAGAGAAGTCTTTCTTGCTCATGCTCGCACCTCCAGAACTTCAAGAATTTCGTCGACAAGATCATTCAGTTCTTTGTGGGCGGCCTTGGCCGAGCGGAGTTGAAGGACAGTAGCGCCAGATACCTCTGCTTCCTTGTAAGCGGTGCGGAAGCCGAGCTTCGTTTTCAGCATGGGAAGCTCATCGTCTCCAGCTGCAGCTTCGAAGATCTGCTTCACGATCGTGACGTTCTGGTTCATGTTTGCGAATGAACGAAGCTTGAGATCGGGGTTGCGGATCTGGGCCTCCATACCTAATTTCTTTGCCTCTTGAACCGCCCAGAGGTTGCCGCCCGAGGCTGCGATGGGAATCAGTCCCAGATCGGAAATAAGAAGGGCCACAGAAGGCGCAGCCGATTTGATGGCGGGCGGACAGTCGATGACAATAAAATCATAGTCATTCACGTACTTTGCAATCTCCCGATCCGGCCTAGGACTTAGCGCCAGGTTCGAAATTGCCGCTGGGTACGGTCGATCATCTGGAGCTGCGCCGACTGAGAGTGTCGCGGTGCCCTGCTCGTCCAAGTCGACGAGCATAGTTCGGTAGCCTCGCAGGCCGAAGGCACCTGCGATATTGGTCGAGGTCGTTGTTTTCCCCGACCCTCCCTTCTGGTTGAAGACGGCAATAATTTTCGCGGCCATGCGTTCTCCTTATGCACTCGGTGCTCGGACAGGAGCAGTTTCTACGTAGAAACTGCTCGCCCAGCGGGCTGCCAGGGATATTAGGATGCCACCCGAAAAACATCAAGAAAAACGACGCGATTATGAGAAATTCTTGGCTCCGGAGAGACAGATCAACCGAAACTTGTAGAGTGGCGTACTTCCCAGGGGGTAGTTTCTACGTAGAAACTTGGGGTATTGCCAGCAGCACCTTTGGCGGCTTAACGGTGCGGCAGACGGGTCGTGAATCGAACGCAAACGGGACAGTTGCCATTCCCTTGTGCGACCTCTTTGAATCGTGCGCAGTTTTTGGCCTTACGTCCTGGCGCTGCAATGGGCAGTTTATACGTAGAAACTGCGGTCGCGTACTGCGGGCTCGTAGGCAACTTTTTGCGGTCGGTACCCTCGGAGCGGCGCATCGGAGCGTTATTTTTGGATGCTCAGAAGGCGTTCGGTTTCTATATTGAAACTGAGTCGTCCACGCAATTGCAGACGTCGGGATCAATCTTCAATGCGCGCATACTGAGCGTGACGCCGAATGTTCGCGGATCCAGTTTCTACGTTGAAACTGCGATCGATGTCGTCGGTGCTACCCCTCGGAAACTTCTAATCTGATGCTCGTGGGGGCAGTTTCTACATAGAAACTGAATGGGCCAAGCGGTTACTGACATTGGTCAACCGACAAAGCGCGCATGCGGAGCGTGATAGCGTAAGCGGTCAAATCCAGTTTCTACGTTGAAACTGCGACCAGCTTGCACGACGGACGCAATCACAACCCGTTTCGCCGGCGGAGAGGATGGAACGCCGACTGATATCTCGTCGTTTTCGGATTGGGAGGCAAACCTTCGATTTTTTCCTTATATACTGACTTTTCGGTACGCGCCCGCAGATGGCCGCAGCGTACACTCCGTCGCAATGTCCAGGATTATCTGGGAGATCATTGGCCTGTAAGGACGGAAGTCGTAGATCATCTGGTAGTTCGATAACTCCCATGGAGTTAACTCCGATTTAATCTAGGAGAAGTCGAAGATGGTTCGTCATCGGCACCGTTGATGATGTGTCGGCGAACACTTTCAGACTGGCGGTCATAACAGCAATGTTGGTCTCGCAGATACTTCCGATTCTTGGGCGATTTGCCATCAGTCGATTCTGATGACTGGAGCCGCGCTAAGCTGTAGCCAATCTAAGGAAGGTCTCGGCCTCTCGGTATTGGCGGCCAAGCTCCGCAGTTGCGTAGATCGATGTGGTGTCGAGCGAATCGTGACCGGCAAAATTTCGCGCACTCTCGAGGCTCATGCCATTGGCCAGTGCATGCGATACGAACGTGTGACGCAGCCAGTGCGGGCTGGCCGCGCTGAAGGCCCGCGCATGGGGCGAGTCCTCGCGCAGGGCCGCGGTAGTCGCCATCGCGAAAAACTGCCTAACCGCCTTATAAAGTTGAATCGGATGGATCGGGCCGGTTTGCCGAGCGCGCGCGGCGAGCTCAGGCGCCGGATCGGTTTTGCTAGCCTGCGCCGCGCGCCGGATTTTGCCGATCTCGGCATTCGACAGCAGCGCCGGGATCAACGGAGTGGTGGCAGGGCAGGCGAGGGGGTCGCGCGGCAGGCTGCGGGACTCCAGATAGTCGCCCATCAAGTCCAACACCGCCGGCACCAGCGGCACGAAGCGTTCCTTTGCGCGCTTGCCGACCACGCGCAGCAAACGGATCGTCCCCAATTCCGGCCCGGCGTAGCGCTCCTGCACATCGTCCGTGAAGGCGCCGCATAACTCGGCGCGTCGCAGCCCCGTGCTGTACGCGAAGCTCAGGACGAAGCGCATGCGCGTTGCCGCAGCCGTGTCCGGCATCGCGTCGAGCACGCGCATCGCGAAGCGCCAGGCGTCGGATGTCAAGCCGCGCTCGATCTGCAGGCGCGACTTCGCGGCCACGCGTCGTTCGTTGCCGGCGTCGTCGTGCGTCGACCCCGTGAACACGCGAACCTTCGCGAACGCGTTGTGATCCAGGTACTGCGCGTCGACCAGCTCACCGAAGAATTTCTTGAGCGCGGACAGCGCGTCCTGCCGGCTCTTGACCGATAACGGCCCGCGGAACGGCCTCCAGCCCAGATCACCGCGATGCGCGGTGCCGGTCATGACCCATTGGCTCGCAGGCTGAGGATCGGTCAGGAAGCCGTTGATGTAGTCGCGCGCATCGTCCGTGTCGAGGCTCGACAGGGCCTTGCGCTTCACGAAGATCGCCCAGAGCAGCAGCCGCTCGGCTTCGGTGCGATAGCGCTGGCGCGTATGCGGGTTCTCGTAGTCGGCGAGCCAGAATTCGATCGCCTCGCGGTCGTTGTTGGCGCGGCTGTTGTTCTTGACCAGATTGCGGTGGGTGCCGTGCGAGCCGTCCAGCTCGGGCGGCAGCAAGAAGCGCTCGAGCGGCACGATCGCGGTGACGGGGCCGGCCGCGGCAAGCCGTTGCCCGGGCAGGGTGGATTCTGACGGGTGGGTGTGCACGCCGGGGGCCAGTTGCAGGCCGGCGACGTCGCCGTAGTGGGCGAGCCATGCGGTGATGCGGCGCGCGCCGACTTCGCCCAAGCGTGGCACGCGGCGGTACCAGCGGTAGCCAAGCGCGTTGATCGTCTCGACCAGCTTGCCGATCGTGGTAAGGCCGACGTCGGCCAGACGGAGCGCGACGGCGGTGTCGAACCAGCCGAGCACGTGATGCTCGGGGCGCGGGTCCTCGACCACCAGGCGCGCGAGCGCCTCGAGCGCCGCCATCTGGCGCGCGCGCAGGCGGGCGTTGCGCTGCTGCCGACGCAGGGCCGCGCCGGCGTCGGTGTCCGTGCCGGCATGCCGGGCGGCGAACAGGTCGAGCAGCTCTTTCTCGGTGTAAAAGCCCTCCGGATCGTGCTCGGCGGCGAAGTCCTCCAGCGACGGCGCGGCCTGCGCCGGGGCGTCGGCCGCCGGCGTCGCGGCGAGCGCGGCCGGCCGGATCGCGAGCAGCCGGGCGGTCGCAAAATCCTGCCGCTTGCGCGCGGCGGCGACGAACGCGGTCACCAGCCAGGTGCGCGTGGCCGCGGCCTTGCGCGCGTCGTGGCCGAATTCGAGGTACTGGTCGGCCAGCTCGGCCAGATCCAGTCCTTCCAGATAGCCACGGAAGAAGGCGAGGTGCTGCAGGCCGATCCGGCGCTGGGCGGCGGCATCGCGGCGTGCGGCGCGCGAGCGCGACTTGCGGCGCGCGGCCGGCGTGGTCGCGCGGCGCGGCGCCGCTGGCAGCTCGCGGAACTCGACATCGAGCACGTCGGGATCGTCGGTGGTCGTCATGGGCGGCTTCGAGGGAATACGGAAAGCGTGTTGTTTGATACGAGTCCTATGGCGCGGCCGCGTCAGCTCGGCCTCGACCGCGGCTGGGCGCGCCGTGCGACGAGCCGTCCCCAATCCCCGGTTACCGGCCGGTGAGCCTTGCCGGACAAGCGTGAGCGCCAGGTTCGCTCGGAAATGGGGCGAATCGGCCAATAAAGTGAAGGGTAACATAGTAAGGGCTATGTTACCCTTTATTTCGGGACCCCTGCATTCATGTCGCTGAATCCATCGCTCACACAACTGAAGTTGAGTCTAGGCCCGGCTGCCGGTGGCGGGCAGACGGGAGGCAGGAGACGCGGCACGAACCGATGCCGTGGTCCGCGCAGGTCGGCCGGGCAGATTCGGCTGGAGAAACAGTCAGGTTGTGTGACACCGGAAGCCGGACCATGTAGTCTGCGCGAGTGATGACACCCGCACCGGCCCGCTAGTTGTGTGAGCGCTGGCCGGGCGAAAAACGTTCGCGATTGCTCTTGGCGAGCGTGGCTGCGACAGGTGTAAGCCGGAGTTTATTGGTGGGCTGCCCGCCGCAGGCAGTGGTGGGGACGGATGCCAGTGAGTTGGAGGGTATTGCTGCACTGATCGCCAGCGATTTGCGTGTGTGCAGCGGGATGAGGTAGGGTGCAGCTTTGACTTTGTTGCCGAGGCTGTTCATGAACAAGCAGGAACTCATTGACGCGGTCGCAGCGGGCGCGGGCGTCAGCAAAACCGACGCGAGCAAAACCGTCCAGGCGGTCCTGGACGCGATCACGGACGTGGTGAGTCGCGGCGAATCGGTACAGCTGATCGGTTTCGGCGCGTTTTCGCAGGGGCAGCGAGCCGCCCGCACGGGACGTAATCCGACGACGGGCGCGGAGATTGCCATCCCGGCCGCGAATACTGTGAAGTTCACCGCTGGCAAGGCGTTCAAGGACGTGGTGAACGCACTGTGACGCAGCGTGATGTCGGGCAGGCCGCTTATGCGGGACTACACCGTGAAATTGCCGATATAGTCGCGTCGGCGCGCGAAGCGACGGCTCGCACGGTGAACGCCCTGATGACGGCGACATATTGGGAGATCGGGCGACGAATCGTTGAGTTCGAGCAGGGCGGGGAGGAACGGGCCGCTTATGGCGAGGCGGTGATCCGCCGTTTGGGCGCCGATCTGTCAGAGCGATTCGGTCGCGGCTTCGGATGGCGCAATCTCGCACAGATGCGCGCCTTTTACTTGACGTGGCCTGCGGATCGGATTGTGCAGACACTGTCTGCACAATCCACGCCCGCCCGGATTGTCCCGACAGCGTCTGCAAAATCAACCAAGGCGGCGGTGAAGGCGCCGCCGGGCGTGGCGTTTGAGCTAAATTCTATCGCTCAGGCTTTTCCGTTGCCCTGGTCCGCCTACGTTCGCCTCCTCGCGGTGAAAACGCAAGCTGCTCGCGACTTTTACGAGGCTGAAGCGTTGCGTGAGGGCTGGTCTGTGCGACAGCTTGACCGTCAGATCAGCAGTCAGCTCTATGAGCGGCTGGTGCTGTCACGCAACAAGGCGTCCTTGCTCGGAAAGGTGGCTGTAGCGCAACCCGGCGATCTTCTATCGCCTGAGGAAGCGATCCGCGATCCGTTCGTCCTCGAATTTCTTGACATGAAGGACGAATATTCGGAGTCGGATCTCGAAGCGGCCTTGATCCAGCACTTGGCGGATTTCCTCCTCGAGCTCGGCGATGACTTTGCGTTCATAGGTCGGCAACGGCGTCTACGGATCGATGACACCTGGTTTCGAGTCGATCTCGTGTTTTTTCACCGGCGCTTGCGATGCCTGCTCATTATCGATTTGAAGGTCGGGCGCTTCAGCTATGCGGACGCGGGGCAGATGCATCTCTACCTCAACTACGCGCGTGAACATTGGATGAAGCCCGGCGAAAACCCCCCGGTTGGCTTGATTCTGTGTGCTGAAAAAGGCGCGGCCGAGGCGCATTATGCACTCGACAACTTACCGAACAAGATACTCGCAGCGGAGTATCAGACGGTCCTCCCGGATGAGGCCACATTCGCGCGAGAATTGGAACGTACCAGGATCGAACTAGAGCGCCGGGGCCGCAAGGCGTGACTTCCCGTCCGAGGTTCCGAAGTGCTTAAACACGCGCGGATCGGCGAATACGATGAAGCGGTCGCCCGATAAAATTTGATGTTGCTGGCACGGCAATCAAGCTATGCGAAAACACTCTACCGTGCGCCGACGGCCACTGACGAAGGCGCAACTACTACCTCTTCCGGTTGACCAAGTCCGTCGTCTTTCTCTCAAGCACCACCTCGCACTTGCGCTGCTTTGCGGCGGCAGTGGTGATATCGAGTCGATCGCCACGCTGTCCAATATACTCGCGCTCGCGCTCTATTTGCGTTCCGACGGCGAAGCGGAACTGTATCGCTCCGCGGATTTCGCACTCAACCAATGCATTGCGCGGGCAGAGCGGGGTGGCAAGTGGACTTTTACAGACGCGGAACGGACTGCACTCGAAGCGTTGCTTCGTGTTCATGATAAGCAACTTGCTGCGGTGCCGGTCCATCGCTATCTTGAAGCACTGGAGCAGGTGCAGCATGTTGGCACGCCTTCCTTTAACTTGCCGATCGAATCGGACTGATGCTGAACGTTTTCTGCCTGTCGTGGCGAATACGCCGGCGGTTGATATGCACGGGTAAATCTGTGAGTTGGCGCAGCCAATGCGTGATCCGTGTGTGGACCTCGTAGTCGACAGTTTCTACGTAGAAACTCTAGCAAGTGAGTCAGGGCGTGTGTAGTTGTGTCGTCAAAGGGCACCGCGATACTCTTTGTCTAAGTGGTTCTATTCCGTGGCGGGATCTAGTGGAATAAAAGGGCATTAGGATGACGGTACCCTGACCCACGAACAAAGGACTCACCGATGAGCACCTCATCCAGTCTCGATCCGAATCTCCGCGATGCCCAATGTGTCGGGGAAGCGACTGACCTCGTGAGCTTTCTACAACACGTCGACAAGTGGCTTGCCAGCGTCGACGTGATCAGCCTCGATTTCCCACTGTTTCGCGGCCAGGAGGTGGAGTCGTGGCGGCTTGTGCCCGCAATTGGACGCGCACCATACCAACTGCGGTTGCGGCCCAACACCGAGCAACGCATGCTCGACGAGTTCAAGCAGCGTGCCCTGCCTCACGTCGAATCGACCGTGGACTTGACGAACGCCGACTGGCTTGCGATCGCGCAACACCACGCGATGCCCACCCGCT
This sequence comes from Burkholderia cepacia ATCC 25416, assembly GCF_001411495.1. Taxonomy (NCBI): domain Bacteria; kingdom Pseudomonadati; phylum Pseudomonadota; class Betaproteobacteria; order Burkholderiales; family Burkholderiaceae; genus Burkholderia; species Burkholderia cepacia. Next base: position 32,147 of record NZ_CP012984.1, read on the forward strand.
TGCTGGATTGGTCGGGGAGTGCGTTGTCGGCCCTCTGGTTCGCAGTAAAAAAACCGGCCGTCGAGCAACCGTGCGAGTACCGTTCGTGTGAAAGCGAGGAGGGCCGTGGCGTGTGGCCGGGCGCCGTGTGGATGTTGCCCGTCGTGCACGACGACCTGATCTCGCCCGAGGAGAGCAAAGATCCGCTCCGACTCGGCCGAACGCGGTTGCTGAAGCCGCGCCATGTCTCTCGCCGTATCGCTGCCCAGGACGGCTGGTTCACGGTGCATCGCGGGAAGCAAAGTGGCCTCGACACGAGATACTTCGCGCTCGACACCAACCCCGGGTTTCGTGACCGACTGCGATACATCCGCATTCCAGGCGAGGCATTTGGCACTATCCGCGGGCAGCTTCAGCGGGCCGGCATCAATCGCGGCGTGTTGTTCCCGGACCTCGACGGGGTCGCCGGCCGCATCACGGATGACATCCTGTATCCCGCCGATCAACCATCGCCCGGCGCTAGCAATTTCTGAGGAGTCACGATCCCGTGGCCAATCGCCCCCAGCAGCTCGACCTACCAGTGCCGCGCACCTACACGCGTACCGAGTTCACCGTGCTGCGCGCGCGTGAAAAGTCTGCCGATCGCCGCGATCGCGCGGCTCTACTTCGACCTGGACGAGCACGAACCGCTCGAGGTCGAGCGCCTGTTGCGCACCATGCGTGACGACCTGGTGTCGATCGCGCTGCGCGAGGGCTCGCCGGTGCTCGTCGAACAGCAACGGATGTGCCAGGAGGCGGCGAAGTATCACGCGTGACTGGCAGCGCGACGCGGCGAGTAGCGGCAAAGCAATGCGGGCAGAGATCAAAACATGAAAACGAATACGAATACGAAAAAACAGACACGTCGACCGGGAAAGTCTTCACAACGCAAGTCCTCTACCGAAGGAATGGCCAAATCGGCCGCGAGTTCAGCGTCGACTGGAGGGCAGGGAGTCACATTCGAAAATCGTGCCCAGGCTGTCAAGCTGATCCACATGTGTTTAGGTGCGCCTTCCCCGGGAATTGCTGAAGGGTGGGTCATCGCAGAACTGCGCTTCCAGGCACGCGCGCATGGACCGCAAACGGACGATCTGGTTTGCACAGTCGAGAACTCGGCGGGTCACCGGCATCGCGTGTTCTTCCAAATGAAATCAGGACTGACCGCAAGACGGTCGACCAAAGCTTTCCAAGATGCAGTCGGGGGGGCTTGGCTTGACTATCAGCAACCGGAGCTGTTCTCAAGAGGCAAGGATCGCATCGTTATCGTTCATGATGCCGACGGGCGTCATCACATGAGCGGTGCGACCGCAGTTGCGAAGGCGGCAAGCCTGTCGCTGTCGAGTCGAGAGTGGCTCGAAAAAATCGATGCGGTCGGGGTTAGCAATGCACTGAAGCGAAACGCCGTCTCTGCATTCAAAACCGTTGTCGCGAGTTTTGCGCGAAGACCGATTGACGACGAGGAACTCTACACGTTCCTTCAACATGTGAGCTTCCTCGCGCATGACTTAAAGGAAGACGGCACTCCCGAGCACGTGCAACTCGTCAACCTGATTCGCTCGAGTTTGCTGTCCAGTGGCTACACTGCCGATCCCAATCACGTCTGGTCGAAGTTTGTGACATCGTGTATGTCACTCAATGCGAGCGCAGGCGGGATAGCGCTCGATTCCTTGGCCGAGGTGATTGGCGATGACCTCGCTCGCGCGTTCAAGATCATCCGCGACGCAAGCGCTCAACAATACACTCTCGGCGCGCATGCTGGTGCGTGGAATCACGGCACTTCTCCCGTTGGCGTGGCAGTCGGTATCTCAACGGCGACGCTACCGACGGGCAATACGGGAGGTCAAAGTGCGATTCCTGCCTCGCGCGAATCATCCGAAAACAAGCTCATCTCCCGACAGCTCGATCAACTCAATACTCGAATTCGGGAAGGCCGGTACCGAGATGCGCTGAATGACCTCGGAAAGCTCGGCGAGGATCTGGAACCGTTCGATGCGCATCAGCGCGCGCGTTGGTACCTCATGCGCGGGACATGCCGCTTCAATCTCGACCGTGACCAGGACGCCGCGGCTGATTTTCTAAAGGCAGCTGCCTTGTGCGATGACGACGACAAGCTCGCCGCTGCACGGGTGCGCGGTTTGTTGCTAGCGAACGATTTCGCGGCGGCGGAAAAGGCTGGCCACGAGGCGCTCGAGCGATTCCCGCAGTCGCTTTCGGTCTGGTTAATCGCCAAAAACGCGGAATTGGTGCGAGGCGGGTCGCTAGCGGAGGACGCGATTCCTTGTGAGTACCGCCAAGAGGCCGACGCGTTTCAACTGGTTGCCTTTAGCCGCTACCGAGCCGGAGATATCAATGGAGCAGCCGCGGCAGCTCGAAAGGCGTTGGACCTTCAAGACGTAAGCTTCTTCAACAGGGATAGGGCGCTGGGATATACGCTTGAGTGGGTGGCGGCTAGTCCGCTCAACATCGCCTTTCGCATGCTTGACACGGCGGAGTTGAATGCGCTGGGCGACGTAGCAGCGGCGTTCGAGCCGCGGCACGAAAAGCTGTGGACGGTCCAGTCAACAGCGACACTGAAAGCGACGGTGGTCAACCTTGGCTACGTCTATGTCCTTTTGAAGCGGACCAACGACGCCTTAGATCTGCTGCGTGAGGCGCGCGCGAGATCGATAGACGGGTCGGAATTTATCCGTTTGGAGATCGAGGCCCATCGCGGCGGTGGTGATATCGACCGCGCTTTGGAGGTTGGGCTGTCCTCACTCCACGCGATGCCCGCCGATGCCCTGGTCACATTCGCTCAGACATGTGCAAATGTAGGAAAACTCGAACCGATTGAGCGAGCAATCGAGGCTGCGGCTAACTTGCCGACCGATTGCGAACGCGCGGTCGAATCGATCAGAGTATTGCTGTGGCAAGCGCTTGCGAAGGACGGACGTCACGATGAGGTTATGAAACAGCTAGAAGCCCAGGACCTATCGACATCGACGTCTATTGCTGCGATTGCGGTCGGATCGGACATGCTTCGTCGCGCCGGCCGCTTGGAGCGGGCAGATAGTCTGCTCGCCCGCGCGGCCACACTCGTGAACCAAACGGGCGTAGAGCAGGAGCGCTATATGTTAGCGATGGCCTATTTCCAAGCTGGACGATTTGAGGAATGTGCCGAGATATACGCTGCGATGCTAAGGTCCGGGGTGCACAGTGAGCTTCATAGCGATCTGCTATTTTGCTACATGCGCCTCGGTGCGTATGCGAAGGCCCGGCAACTTCTCGACTCCCTTCACGAGAGCTGGATCGAAAACGACGGTGCGCGGCACTTGGCCATGGAACTCGGTCAGGAAGTCGGCGATTGGGCGTTGCTCAAGCAGCTCTCATTGGTTCAACTGAGGCACTACCCCGGCCAAGCGATGAGTTGGTTGTTTCGGCTGACCACGGCCGCTCGGGACTCGGATGGGGAGCTTTTGTCCGTGCTGGATCAAATTCCCGAGTTGCTCGAAGGCACCTCTCGAGAGTTGACACAAATTGCCACATGTGAAATGAGTCATGGATTCGAGGAACGCGGCCTCCGACGTCTCTATCGCATGCGCCGGTTGAATATGGCGGACGTCGATGTGGCGGCAGCGCACTTGGCCGGCCATCTCGCCGTACACAAAGCGCTGCCGCACCTCGAAGTTAGTCGACCCGTGATCGAGGAGGGGACTTACTTTACGGTGGTCGACAATGCGGGGCGACCCTTTACCCGAGCTGTCGATCCTATCGGGTTCGACGGACTTCCAGATGCCGACGAATTCCGTTCCGCGTCATCAACGGACGTTGCCCCTTTTATTGGCGCAATTGTTGGAAGCGAGGTCGCCGTTGCTCAAACATTCGATGAGCCGAAGGTGTTCAAGGTAGTGACGATCGGATCGGCGTATCGTCGCCTGCTCGACACCACCCATGAAATGCTGAAGGGCTCAATTACCCAGTCATCCTACGTTTCGGTAATCAACCTGCCCGAAGACGAACACGGGGCTCTGGATTTTTCCCAGTTGAAGGCGCAGCTCCACCGAAGCTCGGAAGTCGGTCGACAAATCATGGAGGGGTATCGAAAGGCTCCTTTTACTATCGGAGGGGTGTGCCGAATGATGGGGCGCGGCGTTGTCGACGCAGTCTGTGGATGGCCCAACCAAGAAGCAAAGTTGGATGTCGGCGGTGGCTCGGAGGCACATCGTGCCGAAGCGGAAAGTTTGTTGTCTCGGAGCGATGCGGGTTATGTCATTGATGCCGCGACTTTGATCGAACTGGGGCGGCTCGACTGCCTACACGCATTGTCGAGCCTCCCGAAGCTATATTGTTCGACGAAGACCTATGGGCTTCTACGTGATGAGCTTGAGGAGTCACAGCGCGTGCGCGCCTCAGGTACCGCGATCGAACACAATGGCGAACTGGCGATCGTCGAAGTGACTGAGCAAGACTGGGGTCGACGCACCGCAATGTTGCAGGACGTGGTTGACGCGATCGATACGTACTGTGAAGTTCGACCGTCATACGGCCCGGCAGATTGGCACCGAGCCCCACAGGGGTTTCGCGACGTCATTTCGACCGAGGAGGCGGCAACATTAGCGCTGGGCATGGAGCTGGACGCAACTTTGCTGTGTCTGGACGCGAGACTGCGGTTGATTGGGGCAAGTTTCGGACTCGCGGGCGTATGGCCGCAAGCGCTCCTTGCATCGTGCAGAGCGTCAGGCCGAATGCGTGATCGGGAATACTCGGCGGCATGCATGAAAATGTTCTGGAGTGGTCGTAACTTCATCTCGTTGACGGCCGACGACTTGATCAGTGCACTCTACCAAGGCACGGAATGGGCCCGCGCCACAGTCACTTCGCTTCGAACACATCTGGCGGAGGACGACATTGACTTCGGTTCTGCGCTCCGCGTGTCCTTGGATTTTCTCAGTAAATTGACCAACTCGGGGCGCGGGCAATTTGGCTTTCTGATCGAAGTGACCGAATTTGTCATCGGAGGACTGGCGCGACATAGGCGTTGCCCGGAGAATCTGGCGGAGACTGCCAAGAACGCATTGCAGAGCGCACCAGCAATTCGCGCTCAAGGCGAAGCCGCACTCGAGTTGCTATTTGGCGTTATTGAAAATGCGTGTGCACGAGCGCGAACCGAGGCGACGGCATTAGAGTTCAAAGGACAGATTCTCTATTGCAGCGCGCCACCTTGGTTGTTGAACGGGCTAAGCTCGCATGACGCTGCAGTCCTACGCAATGTCGCTTCAGACGAAATGCCGGTGGAGGACGTTGGCACGTTTGACCACAATTCAACGTCGGGAATCGATATAGAGAGCGAGTAACCGCGAACGCGGAGAAGATCACTCTCTGTTTGACGGTTCGCGGCGTTCGCTGCGAGCACGTCTGTTTCTCCGGAAGCTGACGCAGTTTGATGGCGCATCGGCCATCGCGTCGCCAGGTACTTCTATGGCCTACATGGCAACCTGATCCTGCGTGGGCAGATAGAGCGCGCGCTCGAGGCGGCCGAGGCGGCCGAGGCGGACCTGATCGTATTACCTGAGCACCACTACTAGGCGCTTCGGCGCTGGAGAGACGACCAATACGGATTTTGAACGAAACAGGAAATTCCTGCACATGGTCGGTACGCCGATACTGGCCGCCGGCGTCGCGCTCGGCCATGGGCTTCTACCGTGGCTGGGATAAATTCAGGTCACGATAGTGAATTTGGGCGTTTTAGCGGAAGTGCCAGCGGGCATCGCTGCAGACCACAATGATCTACTTGACCGCAGAACAACTGCGGCTCAAATTCGTATCGACAATAGGACGACTGCTTTGCTCGCCGTCGACGGGCCGCGCGGAGCGTCCACGATAATCAAGAATAAGGAATAACTGAATTGACACTCCGATTCTCTGACGACGGCCCCGCGTTTCCTAACGATCTTGTGGACCGCATGCTCGCTGGCGAAGTCGTGCTTCTTTGTGGCGCGGGTGTCAGCGCACCTCAGTTGCCGACGTTTGGAGGCCTCGTCACCCAGGTCTACGAACGTGTCGGCGTCGTGCCAACCAAAGCGGAGTCGCTCGCTATCGAGCACTGGCGATACGAGGAGGCACTCGGCGCCGTGGCGCGTCGCCTCGTCAATCCGCAGCGAATTCATGAGGAGGTAGCAGATATTCTCGCTTCGGCGAAAGCGGATTTGCAGCACCACAAGACGTTGCTTCGACTATCGCGGGCCAGCGATAACAGATTGCTGCTCGTCACAACCAACTTCGAAGGTCTTTTCGAGCGCGCGCTAGATGAGGTTGAAGGAATTGGGAGCGGGAAGATTTGGAGTCTGGCAGGGCAGGCGTTGCCTCCGCCCGGCACGGATGGATGTCACGGTATCGTTCATCTGCACGGCCGGATCCGGGACGCTGTTGTAGGCCTCGAGGCTACGCCGCTTGTGCTTACAAGCGCCGAATACGGTGACGCCTACATGCGGTCGGGTTGGGCGTCACGCTTTCTATTTGACCTTGTACGGTGCAAGACACTCGTCCTTGTTGGGTACAGCGCCAACGACGCGCCGGTTCGATATTTTCTGAACCTGATGGAAGGCGACAGGGACCGGTTCGACGATCTGCGATCGGTCTACGCGCTCGACTCCTACCAACATGACGCCGCGGAGACGGAAGCACGCTGGGACACAATCGCGGTCGTGCCGATCCCCTACCGGAAGCGGCGTGATGATGGTAACGCACACAATGCACTTTGGGAGGATCTTGGCCAACTGGCCGATCTGGTCGAGCGACCGCGGCTCGCACGCCGCGAACGAGCCAAGATTTTCGCCAGATCATTCGCTTCAGTTACCGCAACTGAACGCGAGGAGGCCGAATGGCTGCTCAAGGGAAAGAGCGACTTGTGGGATGTGGTGGCAGCGACGGTCGGGGATCCAGAGTGGTTCGAGTATTTCAACGCGTCCGGACTCTGGAAGCCTGATGATGCGCCGAAGATCATTGCGAACTGGTGCTTCCAAGCGCTGACCGAGCGAAAGCGCCTCGAGACCGCAATTCACTGGCAAAGCAGACTCGGTCGGTTATTTACCGACGGCGTGCGCCTTGCCCTCGCGCTGCAGAAGGTGCCACAGCCGTGGGCGCGGGCGTGGAAGGTGCTCGCGCAGATGCCGCCAAAGCGTCATGACGTGATCATGCATCATTTCAGACTCGCGCAGGCGCTGGAAGGGCCGATTCATGACGATCAGGATTTACGGAATGCGGTCAAGGCGATCACGCCCCAGGTCGAGCTCAAGGCGCGGTGGTGGCCGACCGGGGAAAGTGCTCGGCAGGCGCCAAAGGTGCTTCGCGATATTGTTACCGTGTCGCTTTCCCTCGACGATCCGTCCGACATGGACAGAGTTGTGAGCGCAGTACTTCAGGTAAAGGGGCGCGAGCACAGGCTAGCCGAGCTATGCAATGGCGCGCTGTCAGATGTTATCGCCGCCGCAGTTGAGCTGGATATCGTCAATTCCGAATGGGATGCACTGGATGGGAATGTGCCAGCCGTCGAGGCGCACGACCAGAACCAGTATCACGACGGATGCGTCCATTTGTGCGTCGTACTCTCGGCGCTCATCGCGAGACTCACACCGGTGGATCCGGAATACGCTCGCTCGCTGGCGCAATCATGGAAGCGTATGCCCGGCCTCCTAGGTCTGCGAATGTGGGTCAACGCGCTAAGGCTCACACCGCTTTTCACTGCCGATGAAGCGGCTTCCGGGATTCTCGAACTGCCGGAGAAGGCTTTCTGGTATATCAACCGGGAACTGGTTTTGGCAATGCGAGAACGACTCGGCGAAGCCCAAGAAGGGGCGGTCGCGAAGATTGTCTCGCGTATTCTCAGGGAGTCGCCCTCACTTTATCAGGACTACCCGGTCGAGGGTGCCGACTGGCGTCCGCAGGCGAAAGACTACCGGGTTTGGCTGATGCTAACCGCGATCCGGCTTGCTGGCGTGTTGCCAGCTGAGGGGCTCGCAGAACTGGACGCTATCGCGTTACGTTACCCTTTCATCACCGGCGATTATGAGGAAGCCGATCTATTTGGAAGCTATTCAACCGGAGTGCATTCAGTACAGGGTGACCCGGCTCCGCTGATCGACGCCGAGCCCGATGACAGACTTCGCGTCGCGCGGACGTTACGTAACGATCGCGACTTTTCGTCCAGATTGAGTTGGTCCACGTACTGCGCAGCACAACCGGCCGCGGCGTTTGAGCTCCTGAATGCAGCGGCACTCTCGAACGAGAACCTCGACCTCTGGAACGATTTTTTGGAGGCGCTCACGACGCTAACGGTGGTGAGAACCGAGGTGAAGCCGGACACAATGGGCCTTGTTCGCCGGGCATTTGATCGCCTTTGCGCCGCTGAAGATGACTTTGTAGCTCCCCTGTTGTCCGCGCTGAGCTATTTGCTCAGGGCATATACAAAGGTTTCGGAACGATACTGCGCGGGCCAGTGGTGGGACCGATTGTGGAGACTCTGCGAACAACACGAGGAACCCCTTGCGGAAGACGACGCCGGTAGGTTTTACGACCGGCTGATCAATCGTGCGTCAGGACGACTCGCGGAGCTTCTGCTACTCAGGTTCGACCACCGCAACGCGAATGGTGCAATTGCCGGGGATGACCGTCAACGGCTCGCGGTGGTAATCGGGTCCGACACAGCGGCCGGATGGTTCGGACGTGGTGCGTGCGCATACAACGCGGGCTTTATCCTACATACGGATTGGAGGCTTGCGTTGGGACCGCTCAGGGAACGACTGTCCCGTGATGACAGCGAGGGTATTGCGCTACGATCGGTGCTGCTGGGTGGCGCCCCGCTGTCGTTCGCCGCGACGCGGGCCTACAAGCGCCCGCTGTTCAAGGCGGCGATCGAGGCAGGTACGACCACCGGACATTCCGCCGTGCACGTTGCTTCCAGGTTTCTGCATCCTCTGGTTAGCTGGCGGATGAGTCCGGGCACCGGGAAGCCGCCTATTTCCACGGAAGAGGTTCGCCGCCTCCTATACAGTGCGTCGCATACCGTTCTCGCCGGCGCCGCGCAGTGCATGCGAATCTATGTTGCGCAGATTGGGCACTCGCCGGAGCGCACCTGGCGCGCTTTTGTCGGTCCGATCTTTCATGCGGTCTGGCCACGCGAGGCGCGGTTTAAGCGAGCGTCAGTTTCGAGCGACCTTGCCGCGCTGTGCGTCGGCACCGGAGCGGTGTTCGAAGAAGCATTCTTGAGTATCCGCCATTTTCTAACGCCACTGGATGGCGGTGGTTACGCAGTATCGCAGCTTGAGGAGTCCTCGATGGAAGGCACTGGAGCCCATGCCTGTTTGCAGTTCCTTTGGATCCTACTGGGTCCGGGGGCCAGCGGCCGTTCAACGGAATTGGCAACGATACTCGATAAGCTCGTCGCGATATCTCCCCGGCTCGAAGTCGACAGACGACTGCAGTGGCTGGAACAAAACCGAGCGATACGTTTTGAATGAAAGTTTGCGTGCGGAGGGTAGAGGCGGGAACCGGGAGTAAAGTCCGGCCCGGTTCGCACTGTACGGAGCAGTCCAGCATTCGGGTGTCACAAATTGAATGCTGGGCGACCCGTAGGGCATTCGTCCGTAAGGGCACGCGGCCGCTGTCGCCGTCCTCGATGCCAAGTCTGGGCTTGCCGCGGTCCGCGTGCGGCAGTCGACGGTCGCGGAATCTCGCTGACGACCGGCCCGCGGCTATTGCTTGAATCCGCGGCGATTGCAATCCGCTGCAAGCGAGTTATTCACGATTAATGGCATAAGACCTTGATCTATCGGCTCGGGATGGCTCGCGCGAGCGTCGACTACCGATGTCACCTGTGCAACGGTCCTACCGGACAGACAGGTGTTGTAGAGTTCGTTGAACTCCGGGGTTGGCGCGAAAAAGCGGACGGTATCGAGTGCTCCAGCAACGTAGGTTTGCCGCTGCTCGACCGGAAGGTCCTTATACTGCTCCGGCGAGAAAGCTTGAGCTAGCTGGCTTCTCGGCGCCGCGGAGGCGGTACAAATGACGCCTGCTGTAGGCGTTCATTATTAGCGCTAGCCGTGTTCAGAAACGTTGCTAGCGGAAATTCTCAAAGAAGCCTCGGCGAACAGGGACTTTTTGAAGCTTTCTGGCGGCTGCTTGGCCGTTGCGTTTCTGCAACAGAAACTTGGCCAATGTTCACTAACGTTGCTAGCACGTTGCACGTGTCGCGTGGATTGATAGGGATCCATATGGCTTCGATGTAAGCACCCGGGGAAGTCATCTTGATCGCGTTAGGCGCGAAGGCGAGGATCGTGTCCATCTAAATTTTTAATGGACAGATGTACACGATGGATGAGACCGAGGTGATGCAGGAGGTTGTGCAACCGACGCGACGTCGGCGGCACAGCAAGGAGTTCAAGGCACAGGTGATCCGTGCGGCGATGCAGCCAAACGTGTCGATCGCGGCGGTAGCGCTGCACTACCGCCTGAATGCCAACATGCTGCGAAGCTGGGTGGCCGCCCAGGAAGAACGGGATGCGGCCGAAGCTGCCCGCAAGTCGATGAGCGCGCCATCGGCAGAGTTTGTGCCGTTACAGCTTGAGACGTGCGGGGCTGCATCTGGGGCGACGGAGATCCAGATCGAGGTACGTCGGGGTGCGGCGACGGTGACCGTGCGTTGGCCGTTATCGTCGGCCAGTGATTGTGCGCTCTGGTTGCAGGGATGGCTGCGGTGATCCGCATCGACGCGATATGGCTGGCGACCGAACCGCTGGATATGCGTGCCGGCGCCGATACGATTCTGGCGCGTGTGGTGAAGGTGTTCGGCGCAGCGCGCCCTCACCATGCTTACCTGTTCGCCAACAAGCATTCGACGCGCATGAAGGTACTCGTCTATGACGGCTTCGGAATCTGGCTGGCTGCGCGTCGTCTGAACAAGGGCCGGTTCGTCTGGACGAACGGCCACGAAGCAATCGCCGTCGCGTTGAATCCCGAACAGTTGCGGGCGCTCGTGACGGGGCTGCCGTGGCAGACCCTGACGCACGATCACGTCATCTGCGTGGTGTAACGCGTCGTCGGTGCCGTAAACAGTTTCGCTTCCGTGGCGGTGCCGGCTCTGGCAGACTGGGCCGTATGAACCTGCCCGCCGACCTCGATGCCCTTAGCCCGGAGCAACTGCGCACACTGGCCGCTCAGTTGATGACCCAGGTCGGCGAGACGCAGCGTGAACTGCACTACCGTCAAACGCGTATCGATCAACTGACGCACGAACTCTCCGTGCTCAAGCGCCTGCAGTTCGGCAAACGCAGCGAGCAGCTTGATACCGAACAGATGAGCCTGCTCGACGAGGCGATCGATGCAGACCTGGCGGCACTGGAAGCCGAGCTCGAACAGCTTCAACCGGCCACGCGTGCCGCTGGGCCTGGGCAACAGCCGAAGCGTGTGCCCTTGCCATCGAAACTGCCGCGTACGGACATCCATCACGAGCCGGAAGACACCACGTGCCAGTGCGGTTGCCAGCGGGAGCGCGTGGGCGAAGACATCAGCGAGAAGCTGGACTATGCGCCAGGCGTGTTCACAGTCGAGCGGCATATCCGCGGCAAGTGGGCCTGTCGGCACTGCGGGACCCTGATCCAGGCACCGGTCCCGCCTCACGTCATCGACAAGGGTATCCCGACCACCGGGCTGTTGGCGCAGGTGCTGGTTGCCAAATATGGCGACCACCTGCCGCTGTATCGGCAGGAACGCATCTTTGCTCGCGCGGGCCTGGCGATCCCGCAATCGACGCTCGGCGCGTGGGTCGGCATCTGCGGCGTACGGCTGCAACCGCTGGTCGATGCGCTTCGCGAAGCGCTCCTGCAGCGCGACGTGCTGCACGCCGACGAGACGCCGGTGCAGATGCTGTCGCCCGGCAAGGGCAAGACGCATCGGGCTTACCTGTGGGCGTACAGCACGACGCCATTCGCCGATCTGAAGGCCGTGGTCTACGACTTCGCCGGCAGCCGTGCCGGCGAACATGCCCGAAAGTTCATGGGTGTGTGGCGTGGCAAGCTCATGTGCGATGACTATGGCGGCTACAAGGCTGGATTCGAACTGGGCATCACGGAAATCGGATGTGTCGCTCACGCGCGCCGGAAATTCTACGAGCTGCACGTCAACCACCAGAGCCAGATCGCCGAGCAGGCGCTGAAATACTTCGGCGCACTCTACGACGTCGAGCGTGACGTCGCCGAACTGAAGCCTGATCGAAGACAGGCCATCCGCCAGCAGCGATCCAGGCCCGTTGCCGATGCGTTGCACGCCTGGATGGTGACCCAGCGCAAGCTCGTTGCCGAAGGATCGGCGATCGCGAAGGCGCTCGACTACAGCCTGAAGCGTTGGGAAGCGCTCACGCGCTATCTCGATGACGGGCACGTGCCCATCGACAATAACTGGCTGGAGAACCAGATTCGACCATGGGCGACTGGCCGCTCGAACTGGCTGTTCGCCGGCTCACTGCGCGCGGGGCAACGTGCAGCCGCGATCATGAGCCTGATCCGGTCGGCGCAGCTTAACGGCCATGATCCGTACGCCTACCTGAAAGACGTGCTCACCCGACTGCCCACGCATCGTGCCGACGACATCGCGTCGCTGCTTCCGCATCGCTGGTCGCTCGCCGCGGCTTGATCAGCGGTACCTCACGAGCCTCGGTGCCTTTACCGGGGGCTTACGCTTCGATCGAAGAGCGGGCCGCTCGAGCAGCGAAGATTGCGTCCGTGCTTCGACTGCTTGGCAACGGCGTGCTTTCCCGGCAGCAGGCTGAACGAGCAGCACAGCTATTAGGCGTTCACTGCACCACCGTATATCGCCTGCGTCGACGTTTCCTCGCAGATCCGGTCGCCAGCACATTAGAGCCAAGGCAGCCGGGTAGGGCGACCGGGGGCAGACTGCATCACGGTGGAAGAGGGAGTGGCTCGATCCGTCAGCCGACTACTGTCGGGTGCACCACAGCCTGCTCGAGACTGTTCCGCAATCGATTTTCGCCAGAGCTCCGAATTTCGACGCCGCGCTGCGGGCGATATCACGTTATCGATGCCCACCGCTTAGGTTGAGCAAAACACTACGCTAGCAGTATTAGTGAACATTGCTAGCGCTCTGTTGAGCACGGCTAGCATTGATTGTGAACTCCTACAGCAACCTCCGGAGCCGTTGAATTACAAAGGTTGCCTTCGAGTCCAATAATTACAAATAACCTTCTATTCCGATGTATCTCGAAAATCACGAATTCTTAAACATAGAAAACTACCAGGAATTAATCGGTTTAAACGTCGTGACCATGTCTTTCAAATACCACCTATTTTTCTAACGAAAGGCAAAATGAAATATTATGTAACGTAAACGTTACGGGATGTTTCGTATGAGGCGTTGCTGCTGGCGGCGCCTGCTGATAAATTGATCGGATCAATCAGTAGAAAATTCGGCGTTCCGCTCACTTTCGATTAATGGATGGTGTAGCGCTTGAGGATATTTGGTGTCGTTGATAATGCTTCGATTGGCAATAATGTAGTAGTGATTGTTTCTGGTGTGGTGTTGAAAATTGATCTGCGGGACGAATCCTGCGGAAGTTGAGAATGAATTCACGGGCTCCGAGCTCAGTGCGGAGCTGATGAGGAAATTTTTAGGCTCATTTTGCAATTGAAACTGATTGCGCTCCCGTGAATCAATGTCGCTAAATTCTTGGTTGGTGTAGATGCTTGCTTAAAAGCGTTAATTTCCGAAAATTTATATAAGATCATCAGAAATTATTGAATAATATGAAATACAGCCAAATAAAAATTTCCCTTTCAATCTTCGGGGTGATGCTTGTGATATTCGGGTTTCAACAAGATGCTCGAAGTCAAAATTTAGCCGACGAAAGATCGCCCCTGTCTCGAATCCATGAGGTGGCTGATCAAGCAGATCTTTCCAATCAATCTCTCTTTTCTCGAATTATCGGCATGAAGATGGAAAGTGGGCAAGTGATCATTGCTCCATTTTCTTTCGAACGATGTGGAGTGGCATCGCCTCCAGAGCGACCGGTGACTATTCGGCAATTTATTTACCATGATGTGCCATGGTTTTTGGATTCGAGTAAAAATGGGAGACTGCCTTGTTCTGCAAACTATGTTGAGAAACTGGGCAATGACAATCGGATTGAAGCGGTTTCCGCAAAAATTTCCATTGATACGACGAAGATTTGCATTACACAGTCAGACATTGTGCAAAACTTCCAATCGTCGAGCAAGAGCTCAGAATATGTGCCATCGGGATTTGCATATCGCTATCTCGGAAAGGGTGGAGTAAATGTCTGGTTCCTGTCCTCCCTGAATAACATGGCATCAAAGTGCACTGAAACGATACTTTTTCAGCAAAATTTTTAAGGGGTTTGCAAATGAGTCAAATCAATGGAACTGAGGCGATTTGGGGTGGAAATCCTCCCTCTCAGGCCGTTTTGAACATGATAAATAGTAGTTCGATACTGGTGGGATCGATTAATAAATATGATTCGGACATTGCGGCAGGAACCGTTGCGCCGATCGGAGCATATTTGCCGGCGAATTATTTGAATAATCCATTTTCCAATGGAAAGGAAACGATTGTTAATCCTAACAATCAGGTGCAAATTCTTCTTGGATTGAAGATTTCTAATCCGCAAGATACCAGCCCGGCCGACTACGTCTCCGCTCTTACCTGGGAAATGGGGAAGTATGCAAATTTCACTACTGGTCAAAGCTTATATAATTCTATTGCGAACTTAAATCCAGGTGATCAAAATTATGGAAATGCAGCCGCAGTTGTAGGTATGGCAACTGAAAATATGTCGGCTGCTTATAGTTATCAAGTCCAGCAACAAATCAAGGCGGCGACCGGAAGTGCTTTTACTATTGATGGCGATGGGTCTGGATACGCAAACGGTCGAATTCAGCAAGCACTTGATAGTGCTTGGAGTAGTCAAAACTTACAAAATGCTTCCTCGGCAGACGCTTTTTCTGCGCTGACTCAGGCGGCTTCCAGTGTGATGGGGACTTTCCCGGCCGTCAGTGGACAGAGTTATCCTGAGTTTTACCAAGCAAGTCCTGGTGCCCTCCAGGATGAATACGGCCGCGCCAGTCTTGATGGAATCAAAACCAATCCCCCCGATCCAGACAATGGATTGGTGGTTAATTATTCGAATGGAAATTTGTCTTCGGCCACAATTTCATTTGCTTCGGGCAATTCTGAAATAATGACTTTCGCTGGGAGTCAAGTTAGTTCGGCACTATACAAGGACGAGAACGGGAATGTCATATCGAACATTTCTTACGTACATAATTCGGATGGCAGCTATTCGGCAACGATGACGGATGGCACCGGCGCTGTAGTATCAACGCAGCAGTTCTCAAGTAACGGCTCAGAGGTCGAAACTGTTACGAACGTCGCCGATTGCAAATCGTAGTCGGCGCCGACGTTGCAAATTCCCATGCAAAGCAGGTGGCGCTCCTTACGGTGGTAAATCTCGCCGTAAAGTGCTTTGCTGCTCCGGTGCAGGTGATCGCGCCGGACAGCGTATGGGCGGCACGGACACTCGTGCGCGTCAGCTTGCAGTCGACGCTGGGGAACGCGCTGGAGGAACTCGGTGGGCAGCGTCACCTTGAAGGCGTCGATCCCGACCGGGTTCACATCCTGCTGGGTGATGCGAACCCGCGAAGGCTTTCCCTACGCATTACCTTTGATGGCTGGAAAGTGAGTGTCGGGCCTGCGGCGCAGGTCGCGCGGCTTCCTGAGCGTCCATGGTGTGCGCTGGCACCGCTTGCCGCTGCAGCCGTGGCGGTGGGCGAGGTGTTTGCTTCGTTCGCGCGTATTAGCGTAGCGGCTGCACGCCGCGCCATCGGATTTTCGTTGTGGCGACCGGACTTGCCGGATGATTCGTCCGACTCGATTGGGGGCGCCATTGACGAAGCCCCGGTGGAGCTTTCCTGCTTCGGGTTGGGCCACCTTGGACAAGCCTACCTTTGGGCACTCGCATGTCTGCCGCTTTCTACCACCAAAGGCTCAAGAATCTATCTATGCGACGACGACCTGGTCGAATCGCCGAATCTGGAAACGGGCGCTCTATTGAATGGCGACACGCTCGGACACCCCAAGACCCGTGTGGTGTCGGAATGGCTTATGAAGCGCGGATTCGATACCCGGCTGATTGAGCGGTTCGTAGATGGGAATTATCGTCGAAGTGATCGTGAGCCCGTGATTGCGCTGTCGGGATTCGACGACAACGAGGCGCGTCAGTGGTTAACCCAAGCGGGCTTTCCGTTGATCTTCGATTCGGGCTTGGGCGGCGAAGTCGGAACTTTCGATTCCGTAGCTGTGCATACGTGGCCGAACCGGCGGCCTGCGGCTGACTTGTGGCCACTTGAGAGCGCGCAGGCGCGCCGGGAAAGGGAAGAACGGGCGCGTCGCCGGGCGGAGGCGAACCAGGGCTACGGCGCGCTTGCGCCGGACGAATGCGGTCGCGTTCTGGTCGCAGGCAAGTCAGTCGCGGTTCCGTTCGTCGGCGCTGTGTCATCTGCTTTTGTTCTATCGGAGATGCTGCGCACGCTTAACGCTGGCCCTGCCTTCTATGACGCGAGGTTTAGGGTATGCGCGCTCTCTGACCGCTCCCTGACCGCATCGCTACGGTCCGGGCAGGCAGATCCCGTGAGCGGCATTCGTTGCCAGCAACTCGCTTGTTCCTGAGATCCTCGGAGATCAGCCAGACTGAATTTATCAAAGGAAGCTTCGTGGCCGAGACACAGCATCTTGTCGGACGCATGCATATAGCGACGTCGAAAGGCTGCTTTGGAGAAGTCCGAAGGTCGCTTGTGGGTCGATCTGCGCCGGTCGTGCGTCACAGGGCGGCGGCCGGCCGCGTTCGGCCAGGAAGCGACGTTTGATCGGACGGCTGCGTGGACGTTCGGCCGGCGGCTGTGCCCCGCAACCAGCCATTTCGACCATGATGGTGGCCGGTGCGTCTTCGGCCAACGTCCGTCCGCAATATGTAAAATTCCCGGACCGTCGGGCAATCTGCCCTTTGCTTCAGCAGAGCTGTCGTAGCTTGCTGCGCAACAAAGAATAATCGGGGTGCGAGAAAGTGAGTGATTTTTGGAAGCATGAGGCACGTGGGGCGATAAATGGAGACCGCTGGCAGTCCTGCATCTGTATCCAGGGAGGAGGGGCGAAAGGGGCTTGGGAAGCGGGGGTCCTCGCCGAGCTTATCGAGTCCGGAGCGATTAAACCTACTGCGATGTTCGGCACCAGTGCGGGTGCGATTAATGCACTATGGGCATCTACTGCGCCCACGGACAAGGTGGCGGCGCACATGCTGAGCCACTGGCTGGCGTTCGCCCGTCGAATTGCGCTTGTCGCGAGTTGCTTTTTGGGGGGGGTGTTTCTTACGGCGGCTGCGCTTGTAGCAAGCCGCTGGCTAGCGTTCCCTGGTTGGATCGCGGTTGCTGGACGCTGGTATTTTCATCTGCTTTTGTGTCTTCTCCTGCTGCTACCGATTTTGGGATTCACCGCACGGCTGCGCCTTATCGACCGAATCCCTGGAGTTTTCCCGATTCGCTGGGCAGCACGGATGCTGCCAAGTGTCGAAACCTGTGCGAGCTGGTATTGCTATTTCTGCATGGCGGATGTGGCGGTCAACGAGCAACCCCCGGCATGGGATTGGGGGAGACTAGCTACGTTCTCGATCGCCAAAGGGAACAGGCATGCAGAACTGATGCAAGGCGAGCATCCCCCTTTGGACGCACGTATCGCGGCGATGACATCGGCTGCGTTGCCGGGATTATTTAGATCGCTGCGAGTTGGCGACCGACGGTTGCTCGATGGTGGCTTGGAGGCGAACCTGCCGGCTGGGTACATCATGTCAAACGGTACAGCGGGTGGTAACAGCATTATTTGCATAGTCCCCAAACCGCTGAGCCTACTTGACGCTGAGAATCATGTTGACTATAGGGTTCTTCGTTTCCTTCACGATATCTGCGCCGAACAGCAAGAAGGTCGCAGTAACCCTGCCGCCTCAATCGTTGGGGCAAGTGTGCGGTATCCGGTGTTGGTGATCGCGCCGAAAGAAAAATTGCAGTCAGGGCTAGTCGGCGGCTTCTTCCGACCCAAACTGTTGCGCGCGGAGTTTGAAACTGGTCGGCGAAGTGGAGTGGAGATGAAGATCGCGATGACGTGCTTCGAGAGGGGCAGTGAAACCGCTCTGGATGGCTATCTGTTGGAGACACTTTCATTACCCCCGATTGGAGAGCACCCTCCGAGTCCCGGCTTGCTTGCTCTGTGGATGAACGCTCGGTGGATTGTCAAAACCCCATCACTTGCGTCCTTACTCGATTAGGGCGACGCGCACGGAACTACTCAGCCTCACGGCCCTCATTGAAGTGAGCCATCAAGACCCGACTACCCACAGTGATAGAAGCCCACACTATCGCGCTCAGCCAGATTGATCAATTTGGTGGTTCATTACGGTCCCGATGATTGAGTGGATTTAAGAACAAACGTCCCAGTTACTGGCCCAGCGCGGTCTCGTCAGTTCCTCTACGCGGGTGACCGCTCCGGCCGATGAAGCGCCCATCACTCCGCGGAGCAGTGGCAGTTGCACTTTGAAAGCGGTCGTTACAGTTATCTGAGCCAGTACGGCGGCTCAGGGTCGTTCAGAGTCGTTCGCGGCGCGCCAGAATGGCCATTCGCTGTCTCGTACAGCTCCTGACGTTGGGCTGCATGCGCAAGCAGGATAGGGAACCTTATCGCTACGGTACGATTGTCGGTTCAAGTTCAGGTTTGGCACAACGCGTGACCGCCACTGACGGCGCCGCGGAGGAGTTGACACCGGTCTTCGCAGCCGCGGCCAGTGACAACTTTTATTCGCAAACGGAGATAATCTAAATCTGGTTTACGGTTGTCCGGCAGGTTACTCCACCACCTTGAACAGGCGGTTCTTGTTGATCACGCCGACTTTCGTCTGTTTGCCGTCGTCGTCAGCGGCGGGCCGCAGATGCCGATCGTCGAGCGTCGGCCCCGTATAGCGGCTGCGCGGCCGGATCACCTTGCCGACGCGCAGCTGCTCGATGCAGTGTGCGAGCAGTCCGACGCTGCGCGCGATCGAGAACAGCCCGAACGCCGCATCGCGCGGCAACTGAAGCTGCACCGACAGCATCGCCAGCGCGACATCGATGGTCGGCCGCTGGCCGGTGAGCGTCGTGACCTTGTCGACGAAGTGCGCGAGTTCCGTCGGCGGATCGAGCCGCGCAAGCAGCGCGTCCGCGCGCGGATCGCCGTCGGGGTAAAGATGATGGCCGAAACCGGGAATCGGGATCGCGGACTTCAGGTGATGATCGACGACGCGCTCGGCACCCAATCGTTGCACGTCGTCGAACACCGCACGTACGCGTCCCGACGCGTCGCCGTGCAGCGGCCCCGACAACGTCGCGAGCCCCGTCAGCAGGCAGCCTGCCAGCGACGCGCCGGTCGATGCGGTGATGCGCGCGGCAAATGCCGAACTCGTGATCTCGTGATCGGCGACCAGCACCATCGCGCGGCGCAACAGGTCTGCGCCATGGCTGTCGAGGCCCCAGCCGGCCGCGAGCCGCTGATGGGTGTGAAGCGGGCTTGCGCCGGCATCGTCGTGCGCGCCGAACGCGCGCGACACGATCGCAACGAGCTGCCCGGCCTCGATGTGCAGTGCGCTGTCGAGACGGCCGAGCGTCGAGTGCCCGTGCGCGGCCAGCGTCGCGAGCATGGTGAACGCGCATTGCCGGTCTCGCTCGCCGGGCGGTAGTGCCAACGCGGGCGGATCGAACGACACGGGCGTGGTGGCCTGCCAGAGCAGCGCGGCCGTCTCCTCGAGCGTGGCGGTGTCTGCGAGCTGAACGCTGTCGCGCCCGCGATACCACGCGCGTCCTTTCGAGAACGTGGTGATGCCGCTGTAGATGCACGGCTCGGCGCCAAAGATCGTGCTGGCCGCGAGCGCCGCTCGCTTGCGGCCGACCTGTTTCTTGCGGCACAGCGCGACCACATCCTCGGCCCGATACAGGCTCTTGCGCGGATCGTCGGGATCCTGCATCACGGCAATGCTGCCGCGGCTCGCGTACGCGTAGACGGTCTGCGCCCGCACGCCGAGCCGCCGCGCCGCTTCCGTCAGGGTGATCCAGTTCTGCATGGGGAGTCGTGATGAGGATGCGGCCGGTGCGCGGCCGCTTGCGCCGACTATAGACCGGGTTCAGTTGAATGTCATCTCGGCCGGGCGCCGCTCCAGCACCTCGACGAGGATGTCGCCGGGCGCGCGCACGAAACAGCCGCGCACGCCGGCGCGGATCCGCGTGACGGGCTGGACGATCTCCGCGCCGTTGTCGACCAGATGCGCGTAAGCCGCATCCAGATCCTCGACAAGCACGCCCAAGTGGTCGATCCCTTGCATGCGCGCGCCGTCCGGCACGATCGCCGGACATGCGTCCGGCAGCGCCGTGATGAAGAGGTTGATCGCCCCGATCCGCAGGTCGACGCGGCCGGGGCGCCGCACAATTTCGGCGTTCAGGCAGCGCGCGAACCACGCGGCGGTGGCCTCGGCATCAGCCGAGCAGAGTTGCAGGTGATCCCATTTGAATTCGATCATGGTCGTGTGCGGTACGTGCAGTGGAGCGTAAAAGGGGGCGAACCGGGTCAGAGCTCGATACGCGACAGCTTGCCGAGCAGCACCGAGTACGACAGCGTGCCGAGGAGGCAGATCGCACCCATCAGGTTCAGCGCCCAGAAAAAGTTGCCGGTGTGCTGCGTCACGTAGCCGATCATCAGCGGCGTGGTGACGGCTGCGATATTCGCGGCGAGGCTCGTGATGCTGCTGGTGAGCCCGACATAGCGTTTCGGCGCGATCTCGGACACCGCCGCCCACGACATCGAGCCGATTCCCTGTGCGAAGAACGCGACGGTTAGGATCGCGATCACCAGCGCGTTCGACTGCACGAAATTGACGAGCACGATCGATGCGCCGAGGAAGGTACCGATCACGAGGGGCGCCTTGCGCGACGACGACATTGATACGCCGCGCCGGATGCAGAGATCGGACAAATAGCCCGCGATAAGGATACCGAGCGTCGCGCCGATGAACGGCATCGCCTGGAAGAAACCGACCTTGATCATCGACATGTGCCGTTCCTCGACAAGGTAGGTCATGAACCAGGTCGTGAAGAACACCAGCAGCGTGTTGTTGCAGAACTTGCCGAGACAGATCGCGAGGATCTGCCGATAGCCCAGCAGGCGCAGCGCCATGCACCAGTCGAATCGGTCGCGCGCGGTCACTACCGGCTGCCCTTCGGTGATGTACTGCAGCTCGGCCGCGTTGACGCGTGGATGGCGCGACGGATCGCGATAGAGCCGGTACCAGACGACGCTGAACAGAATGCCGAACGCGCCGGTCGCGAAGAACACGGTACGCCAGCCGAACGCGGATGAGATCCACAGCAGCAGCCCGGTGAAGAGCGGCGTGCCGATGTACTGACCCATCACGTACACGCTCGTCGCGAAGCCACGCTCCTGGACCGGGAACCACATCGTCACGGCGCGCGCGTTCGACGGAAACGCGGGCGCTTCGAGCGCGCCCATCGCTAGCCGCGAACCGAGCAGCATGTGATAGCCGTGCGCGAGCCCTTGCGTGAGCGTCGCCAGCGACCATCCGACGAGCGACAGCGCATACGCGACGCGCGAGCCCAGCATATCGGCGAGCACGCCTGCCGGCAGCAGCGCGATAGAGTATGCGAGGCCGAACACCGCGAACAGCTCGCCCATCTGCACGCGGGTAAGCGCGAGATCCTTCGACAACGCCGGAGCGACGATGCCGAGCGCCGAGCGATCGACGTAGTTGAGGACGGTGGCCACCAGCAGCATCGACAGCACGCCGTAGCGCACCCGCGATCGCCTGGCGGCGCCTGCGTGCGCGTCGAACCCGCGCATGACCGAAACCTGTTCTTCAGCGGTTTTCAATGTCGTCTCCTGTTTTGTGATGGTTGTGCTGGTGCACCTGCCGCGTGTGCCGGCGCGCGTCCGGTCAGCCGCGTCCGACGAAGGGCATCGCGCTTGCCATGATCGTCATGTTCAGAATGTTCGCTTCGAGCGGCAGGCTCGCCATCTGCACGATCGCGCTCGCGACATGCACGACGTCGACGCGCGGCTCGGGCGCGATGCGGCCGTCGGCCTGCAGCACGCCGCTGTCCATGCGCTCCGTGAGCGAGGTCGCGGCGTTGCCGATATCGATCTGGCCGCAGGCGATGTTAAACGGTCGACCGTCGAGGGCAAGCGAACGCGTGATGCCGAGGACCGCGTGCTTCGTGGCCGTGTACGCGATCGTGTGCGGGCGCGGCGTGTGCGCGGAGATCGAACCGTTGTTGATGATGCGGCCGCCTTGCGGCGTCTGGCGCTTCATCTGGCGCCACGCGGCGCGGGCGCACAGGAACACGCCGGTCAGGTTGGTGGCGACCACGTCGTTCCAGAACTCAAGCGAATAATCGTCGAGCGGCACGGCGCCTGCGTTGCGGCCCGCGTTGTTGAACAGCACGTCGAGGCGGCCGAAGTCATGCGCAATCCGCGTGAAGCTCGCATCGACCGACGTTTCGTCGGACACGTCGGTTGGAATCGCCGCTGCGACGCCCCCGGCCAGCTCGATGATCTCTTGCGTCGCGAGTAGCGGATCGATGCGCCGGCCGAGCAGCGCGACGCTGAAGCCGGCTTGCGCGAGCGCTACCGCAGCGGCCTGTCCGATGCCGGTGCCGGCACCCGTCACCGCCGCGATTTTTTTCTCTGCCTGCATTTTCACGCCCTCGTCTTCAGTCCGTTGAACATGCAAAAAGCATTGCGCGGCGACGATTTCGCAGCAATCTTGATTCTTTCAATCAATATCAACCGCCCCGTCCAGACAGGCTGGCGTCAGGGTTTTCCTGAGTTCGCGGCTGCGCTGTTCGCGCGCCGGCACGGCATCGCGCATGGCAGAGGACATGATCGGAATCGGTCGATCATCCGGTCGCTCAATGCCGCGCGGACATGTTGATCGAACCAATCAATATTGACCTGCGCCGACTGCGCTTCGTAGGCTGTGTTCCGTTATCCGAACCAAGGACGAGACCATGCCTGACAACAATCGCACCCAGCTGCTGGTTGCGCGACGCGTTCCCGCCGCGGTGGCCGCGCGTGCGGCGGCCGAATTCAACGCCTATGTAACCGACGCCGACATGGACGCGCCGTCCGTCGTCGAGTTCTGCAACCGCTACGAGACGCCGGCGGTGCTGATCGGCAAGAAATCGGGGCTGCAGGCCGAGCACATCGCAGCATTGCCGCCGAGCGTGAAGATCATCGCGAACGCGAGCGCCGGGTACGACCACATGGATGTCGCTGCCGCACGCGCACGCGGAATTGCGGTCAGCAACGCCCCCGATGCGCTGACCGACTGCACGGCCGATTTCACGATGCTGCTGGTGCTGGCCGCGTGCCGGCGTGCATCGGAGTACGAGCGTATCGTGCGCGCGGGGTGGGGAAAGTCGTTCGGCATGACCGACATGCTCGGCACGCGCGTGAACGGCAAGACGCTCGGAATCGTCGGTTTCGGGCGGATCGGCCGTGCGGTCGCGCAGCGCGCTCGCGGCTTCGGGATGAAGATCGTCTATACCGACCGGCGTCCCGCGCCGCCCGAGATCGAGGCCGGTGCACGCTATTGCGCGGATCTCGACACGCTGCTCCCGCAGTGCGACATCCTCACGCTGCACGTGCCCGGCGGCGGCACGCCGTTGATGACCCGCCGCGAATTCGGCTTGCTGTGCGCCGGTGCGGTATTCGTGAATGCGGCACGCGGCAGTCTCGTCGACGAGGATGCGCTTTACGATGCGTTGACGTCGCATCGGCTGTTCGCCGCAGGGCTCGACGTTTACCGGAACGAACCCAACATCGATCCGCGCATTGCCGCGCTCGACAATGTGTTTCTGTCGCCGCACATGGCGAGCGCAACCGTCGAGACGCGCGACCAGATGGGGTTTACCGCGCTCGACAACGTCGCGGCGGTGCTTGACGGGAAGGGGGCGCCGAACGCGCTGTGATGACGGCGGGCGCGAGCGCTCGCCCATGCCGGGGTGTCCGATGACGGAACCCCCGGCTTCAACCGCGTCGTTACTTCAACACCCCCTCCGCCACCAGCACCTCATGCGCGGCCTTGAACGCGATGAGACGATGCGGAATACCCGAATAGGCGGTCGCATGCAGCAGGGTCGCTTTTATTACGTCCAGGGGAGTGACGACGGACGCCCTAATGTCGAGTTGCGATAGAGCTTCCGCCTTGGTCTCGCCTGATGCGCCAAACCATGCCGCCGCTCTTAGTTTTGCGAAGCATCGGATTCCATTTTTCCGTTCACCATTAGTCATAAGATGTCACATGTGATGGATGTGATAGATCCCAGTGAGTATGCAGATGTGTGTTGAGAGATGGCTTGCGAAAAGACGGCTTTAGTTATACGATGACTGATCAATGTGAAGGCCGACGTTGCCCAATCGAACGATCTCGCACGAGTGCTGTCGTCCGTCACATCGCACTTTCGGCCGTCGGCCGCATAGTTTCCCCCGACTCGCCGCACCGGGAATACGTTCGTGAAAATCGTCACCATCGAAGTCATTCGCATCTCGCTCGCATTCGATGCGGGCCGCCGTCCCGTCGCCGCTGTTGAACCGACCGTCGCCGACACGTATAACGCCGCAGACCGCTCGCTGCGTCGCATGGAGTCGCTGCTGGTCAGGCTCACCGATGACGCAGGGCGCGTTGGCTGGGGCGAAGCATTCGGTCATCTGATCAATCCCGTCACGTTCGCCGCGCTCGAAGGCCCGGTTGGCCGTTGGTTCAAGGGCGCCGAATTCGAGCCGACGCGGCACGGGATCGCCGCATTGCGTGACGCGGCCGATCGCGCGCTGCATGCGTTCGGCCGCACCGGACCGGTGCTGTACGCATTGTCCGCGATCGACACGGCGCTGCACGACCTCGCCGCGCAGGCGGCCGGTGTGCCGCTATATCGTTGGCTCGGCGGCCATCGCGGGGAGATCGACGTGTATGCGAGCCTGGTCAACTACGACAACGACCCCGATGAAGTCGCGCGCCACGTGCGGCGGGCGTCGGACGAAGGGTTTCGGCGCATCAAGCTGCACGAGACGCAACGTGCGGCCATCGCGGCCGCGCGTGCGGCACTGCCGGCCGGCAGCGAACTGATGGTCGACGTGAACTGCCCGTGGACGGCGAGCGACGCGCTGCGGCATGTGAGCGAGCTGGCCGACCTGCGGCTCGGCTGGATCGAGGAACCGGTGTGGCCTTGCGACGACGCGGACGGCATCGCGCGTGTGCGCGGCGCCGGCGTGCCGATCGCGGCGGGCGAGAACGCGTCGGGCGTCGCGGGCTTTCGCGACCTGTTTGAACGCGGCGCGCTCGACGTCGCGCAGCCAAGCATCGCGAAGATCGGTGGACCGACCGGCATCGCG
Organism: Burkholderia cepacia ATCC 25416; assembly: GCF_001411495.1. NCBI lineage: Bacteria > Pseudomonadati > Pseudomonadota > Betaproteobacteria > Burkholderiales > Burkholderiaceae > Burkholderia > Burkholderia cepacia. The sequence goes on from NZ_CP012984.1 coordinate 57,695, forward strand.
GAAGTGATCGCGCTTGCGGCGGAGCACGGCGTGCGGGTTGTGCCGCACTGTTTCTATTACGGAGCGGGGCTGCTGGCGACCGCGCACGTGGTCGCGACGCTACCGGACGATGTAGCGCTCGAAATTCCCTATCTCGACTGGCCCGAGCGGCTGCATGACGGGCAGCGGCCCGGGGCGCGGCTGCGCTTGCCCGATGTGCCCGGGCTTGGCTTCTTGCCGGACGAAGCAGTGCTGGCACGCAACACGATCGCGCACGCGACGATCGGTTGAACGCAGGAACGGTGCGCTCGGCGCACGCACGCGAAGCCGTTGCCGGTGTGGCGGCGCAATCGGAAATCAGGAAGCCGGGCGGATGCGCAGGCACGTGCCCGGCTCGACAGGAGACAACATGAAAACGCGTTACCGCTGGTGGATCGGCGCGCTGCTGTTCGGCGCCGGCATGCTGAACTATCTCGATCGCGCGGCGCTGTCCGTCGTCGCGCCGATCATCAAGCGCGAACTCGGCATCGACGACGCGCAGATGGGTATCCTGTTCAGCAGCTTCTTCATCGGCTACTGCGTGTTTTGCTTCGTCGGCGGCTGGGCCGCGGACCGGTTCGGGCCGCGTCGCGTGTTCGCGTGCGCGGCGGGCGTGTGGTCTCTGTTCTGCGGCGCGACAGCGCTCGCCGGGTCGTTCGCGCACCTACTGATCGTGCGCGTCGCGTTCGGGATCGGCGAAGGGCCGATGGGGACGACCACCAACAAGGCGATCTCGAACTGGTTCCCGCGCCGCGAAGCGGGGCGCGCGGTCGGCTGGACCAACGCCGGGCAGCCGCTCGGTGCGGCGATCGCGGCGCCGATCGTCGGCCTGGTTGCGCTGCAGTTTGGCTGGCGCGTTTCGTTCGTCGTGATCGCCACGCTCGGCTTCGTGTGGCTGGCCGCGTGGTGGGCGTTGTTCCGCGACGATCCGGCGAGCCACCCGCGCGTGTCGCCGGAAGAGGTGCGCGAGATCGCATCCGACCGGACGGTCGGCGTCTCACTGGATGCGCATGCGGACGAGCGCGCCGCGCGTCCGCTGCTGCGCGATCTGCTGTCGCGGCCGGTGCTCGGCGTCGCGCTCGCGTTCTTCAGCTTCAACTACGTGCTCTATTTCTTCCTGTCATGGTTGCCCAGCTATCTCACCGACTACCAGCATCTAAACATCAAGCAGATGAGCGTCGTCGGGATTCTGCCCTGGCTCGGCGCGACCGTCGGTTTCGTGGCCGGCGGCACCGTGTCGGACCGCATCTACCGGCGCACCGGCGACGTGCTGTTCGCGCGCAAGATCGTGATCGTCGTCGGGCTGGCGGTGGCGGCGGCGTGCGTGCTGCTGGCGTCACGGGTGAGTTCGCTCGGCGCGGCCGTCACGTTGATCGCGATCGCAAGCCTTTTCGCGTTCATGGCACCGCAGGCTTGCTGGTCGTTGCTGCAGGAAATCGTGCCTCGCGAACGCGTCGGCTCGGCCGGCGGGTTCGTTCATCTGCTCGCGAATCTCGCAGGCATCCTGTCGCCAAGCTTGACCGGCTGGCTCGTCCAGTATGGTGGTGGGTATGCAAGTGCGTTCGTGCTTGCGGGCGCGTCGGCGCTCGCCGGTGCGGTTATCCTGACGTTCGCGGTGCGCGCGCGGGCCGTTTCGCAGATGCGCCGGGCCGCCTGATGAAGTAATCCGTTGAATTGGCTACGCTGGAGTAAGTGTGACCGTACTTGCCTCCTCCACCGGACACAACGAACATCGTCCCAAGAGAGAGGATAGCCGGTGCAGCTCATTCCCGTGGCTCGGGGCGCGCCTCGGACCGGGCGTCATCCAAGCATTCCTAGATACATCGGTGGCACTGCCGTCAGGCCAGCATGTACGCTGCGGGTAACCTCATCCGCCAAGAGTTCTGAGTGACCGGCCTCTAATGCGGCGAGAGCCATACGCGCAACCTCGTCTGGGGAAGCCTTGGGGCCGGGTACGCCCCGCGCCATGTCGGTATCCATGAAGGCGACATGCAGCGAAAGAACTTCTGTGCCTTGGGCACTTAATTCCTGCCGCATCGCGTTACTCAAGGCCCAAGCGGCGGCCTTCGATGCGCTGTAACTGCCGGTAATGCCTGGCAGAGTCGCCCAACTGAGCGCGGAAATGACATTGATCATGGCACTACTGCCAGACGCCGCCAGGATCGGCGCGAACGCTTGCGCCATCCGTAACGGCCCCACGGCATTTGTCTCGAACTGCTGTCGCAGCATATCGATCGATGATGGTGCAAGCACTGCGCCGGAGCCTCCGATGCCGGCGTTGTTCACCAGCAAGCTGACGTCGCCCAATTCGCGGGCGAGCGCTTCGACCTGATCGGCGCGAGTCACGTCGAGCCGTACGGGCACCACGCCAGATGCGGTGACGGTGGACGCTTCGCGCGCTGCTGCATAGACCTTGGCCGCGCCAGCGGTAAGCAAGGCGCGGGTGAAGGCTGCACCCAGTCCGCGATTGGCACCCGTAACGAGCGCGACAGAACCTTGGATTTTCATGAAGACTTCCTTACAGAGAGTGGGTCAGTTGTGCGATGTCAAACGCAGCATGACGTAGTGCTCGTAGTGACCGACGCCGTTTTGCACGATGGGATCTTGTGAGGTGAAAGCGGCAATGTCATCCTCGTCCGGAATTTGGTAGAGGGAGACACCATAGCCACCAGTGTCATCAATCACAGGACCGTGTGCCACGATCACGCCTTGCGCGAACAACTCATCGAGAAAGGCGCCATGTCGCTTCATCAACTTCAACTCGTCGTCCGACATTGTCGCGAGAAAGTCGGGTCGCGGAGGAATGAACTTGCACAGGTAATATTTCATCAATACTCCTTATTGAATATTCTGAACCATAACCGTTCTAGCTTGACGGTTCGGTTCGTTCTACTCGCCTCCGGCGTGCTTATCCGGCGGTCCTGACGCTCTTGAGAATCGAGCTTTCGAACATCTTGGGCGCATAGCTTTGCAGGAAAAGAATCATCCCCGTCATCTTGCCAACCGGATTGCTGAACTTCGGTTCTTTCGTGCCGATCATTTTCGTGATGGTGTGCACAACCGCATCAGGCGCCTCGGCCTCATCGATACCTTTTTGCGTGGCGGCACGAACCTGTTTGCGGTAAGCGTCGTAGTCGGGGATATTGCCACCTGTAGACGAAACCGAATTTTGTCCAAGGTTGGTTTTGAACCACACCGGCTCGACCACGCTGACTTTGATGTTGAACTGGTTCAGCTCGAAACGCAGGGCTTTGAAATAACCTTCGACCGCATGCTTCGAAGCCGAGTAATAGGACAGATTCGGCGGGCCGATCAAGCCAACGATGGAACTGACGGTGATGATCTGCCCGCTCTTTTGCTTGCGAAAGAAGGGGAGCAAGGCGTTCGTGACCTTGACCGTTCCCCAGAAGTTCGTTTCGAACTGCTGCCGCCCGACTTCAAGCGGTGTCTCTTCAGCGATACCCGTCACCATGTAGCCCGCATTGTTGACGAGAACGTCAAGTTGCTTCGTATAGGTGAAAAGCTCATGCGTGAACGACTCGATAGAAGTGTCGTCGTCGATATCAAGGCGCAGCAACTTGAAGGGCACGTTCCGCGCGTATTTTTCCGGCTGACGACTGGTGCCGATCACGTTGAAGCCGTCCTTGTGGAGTTTGTTCGCCAGCATCAAACCAAAGCCCGACGATGCCCCAGTAATCAAAATTGTCTTCTTCATCTCTCCAGCTCCCGGTATTCGAAATGGCCTATGAAGGCTTGCGAAAAATTGTTGATGTAGATGGATCCGAGTTCGTCATTGCCGGCCTCCTTCAAGAACGACTCGGCGAGGCTGGCTAGAGTGGATGGCCATGCTGGCTCGGCAACGGCATGACGCGCGATTCGAGGTGCAAACCAATTCTGACGATCCTCGACGGTTGCTGCCATTCTGCCTGCCGATCGCGCCATGGACACTAGCCGATCACGCCAACAGACTCGCCGAACACGCCAATATTTACGCGGTCCCAAGTGGCGGGTTTTGCTATTGTGATGGCGCGATCTGCGGGATAGACTCATGCGATGAATACGAAAAGTAACTATCCCCCGAGCGGTCGGCATGGCCATCCGACGGACTATGCCATTTGGCCCGGATGGCGCTTGTTGATGCAGGATGCAGGCATTGCAGCTTCGCCGGTTTTGCGCCGTGCGCAGCTACCGGGGGATCTGTTTTCGCGTCAGAACGTTCGCCTCGATCCGACCAGTTTCTTCATGTTGTGGAAGGCCATTGAGGCCGAGGCAGCGACAATCAACGCGGACGTACCGGCAGCGCTGCAAATCGCAAAGGTGATGTCGTCGGACTGGTTCGATCCCGAGCTTTTCGCCGCGCTATGTAGTTCAAATATGGGCGGAGCACTCGACCGAATCGCGAAGTACGTCAGACTGATAGCGCCCATGATCATTCGGATCGATCGAGCGATCGAGCACACCACAGTTTCCATCGACTTCTTGGATCACACCCTGCCGCCACCCGATGTATTTCTCACTTTCAAGCTGGTCTTTTTCGTGCAACTAGCACGCTTGGCGACACGAAGTCCGGTACGCCCATTACGAGTGAGTTGGCCGTTGGCGACGGGCGAATCGAATGACAGCGTGGCCGCCTACCAAGCATATTTCGGCGTGCCAGTGACAGATGCGCCCTTAGCCACCGTTGTATTCGCTGCTGAGGATATCGAGCGGCCATTCCTGACCGAAAACCACAAAATGTGGCAGTTCTTCGAGCCATCGCTACGTCAGAGACTAGCGGATTTGGATAGGACGGCCAGTATGGCGGAAAGAGTGCGCAGTACCCTGCTGGAGACGCTCCCGGCAGGAGAGGTGTCCATGCAAGTGATCAGTCGAAAACTTGCGGTCAGCGTCCGCACGTTGCAGCGCAGGCTTCAAGATGAGGGAACCTCGTTCCAGCAAACGCTGGACACTTTGCGTGAATCGTTGGCCTATCACTATCTTGGCAACACTACGATGTCTAGCGCCGAGATCTCCTTTCTACTGGGATTCGACGATTCCAATTCCTTTGCTCGCGCGTTCCACTCATGGACTGGCAAAACGCCGCACAAGGTACGAACGGAGATTGGTGTTAGCAATAGCGAGTCGAATGCGGATACAGCCGGGGTGTAGTAGCTAAGCGCCAACTGACTCATCGGGATTTCGATCTCGGGCGAAATTTGTGCGCGCGACGATGCGCCGGGATACATCGGCTTGCCTCGCCGAAGAAGGCGTTCGAAGCATCCGCCCGTTCATCGATGCGCACGTTGAATGACCGCTCTCTGGACCGGCGACTGTCGCTTCAGGGTCGGCTACAGCCGACCGTGTTGGGCGGAAACCGGCCAGAAGCGACCAGTCGGGATGAAACAGCGGCAGGCCGCTTCGATTGATCAAGCGGCCTTTCATCGTCATCTCTTCAAATGGCCTGCGCCGTCGAGAATGCGCGTGCCGCAGCCATTGTATCCAGTGCTTCGCGCAAGAGCAGGATTTTGCCGTTGTTCGCCACCAGCCGCCCTGCGTACATCTGTCGATAGATTTTCCCCGTCGATGGCACGAGCGCTTCGACTTCATATTCGGCGAATACCTGCTCAGGCGTTTCGATCAGCAGCCGCACATTTCTGAACGAAAAATCCGGTACTTTCGCGAGCAGCGAGGCGATGAAGCCTTCGATCGCTTTTGGCCCCTGTGCTCGCCCGTCAATGCCAAGCGACTTCAGATAAGGGAGCTCCAGCACGCCATCGTCGGCAAACAGTGCAGCGGCCGCACGTGGGTCACGAATCGATTCGAGATAAGCGGAAAGCAGTTGTTTAGCGTCGTTCATGATCGGCTCGATAAAGGCGTTAAAGGATGCGATTCATTGCAGATGCGTCTTCAACGCAGTCGCCATCTGCTGCATCGCTGCGCGCGTCGGTGCGTCCGCAGCAAGCACGTTGAGTAGGCCGAAGTCGTGGATCGTGCCTTTGTACTGGATCGTCGTCACGTCGTTGCCCGCCTGGTCGAGCCGATATCCATATGCTTCGCCTTCGTCGCGCAGCACGTCGAACTGCGCCGTCTGGATGAGCGCGGGCGGCAAGCCCTTCAATTCGTCGAGTGACGCGCGCAGCGGCGACGCGTAGCGTTCGTTGCGCTCACCTTCGTCGATCGTGTAGGCATTCCAGAACCACTTCATCATGTCGCGGCTCAGGAAGTAGCCATTTGCAAAGGCGTCGTACGAGGCATTGTCGAACGCGTGGTCGGCCACCGGCCACATGAGGCCCTGGAAGCGGATTGCCGGGCCTTGACGGTCCTTCGCCATCTGGCTGACGACCGCGGCCATGTTGCCGCCCACGCTGTTGCCCACGACGGCCAGCCGCGCACCATCGACGCCGATCTCCGCGCCATGTGCGGCAACCCACTTCGTCGCGGCGTAGGCTTCGTTGATCGCGACCGGATAGCGCGCTTCGGGCGAAGGCGTGTATTCGACGAACACCGCCGCCGAGCCCGACTGGACAACAAGATCCCGCACGAGACGCTCATGCGTCGGGTAGTCGCCGAGAATCCAGCCACCGCCGTGGAAGAACATGAACACGGGCAGCACACCGCGCGAATCCTGCGGCTTGACGACGACAAGCGACACGACCAGGCCGTCCTGCTCGACCGTGCGGCGCGTGACGTCAATGCCCGAGACGTCGACCGGCACGCTGCGCTGGGCGCCTGCCAAGACTTCGCGCGCTTCGGCGGGCGTGAGCGTCTCGATTGCTGGGCCGGTGGCACTGTTCAGCGCATCGAGGAAGGTAACCGTCGCGGTATCGGGCGTGTTCGGTGTGGCTTGCGTATTCATCGTGATTCTCCTTTTGCTTGGTCCAGTGGCTTGCGACGTGATGTCGTGCAGCCGGTGGAAAGGAGAATACGGATCGGACAATATTTGCGAAATAGAATCGTTTGAAATCCATCATTGCATGAATGCAACGATGGACGCCGGCTGATCAACTGCGCCGATGGATCATTTCGGCCACCGCCATGTTGGCTCGGAAAGGTGCTCGGCAAAGTAATCCGACAGCGCCGCGACTTTCGCGGGCCGCGCGCGCGCCGACGGCGTAACGAAGTAAAGACCACCCTTCGTCAGCGACCAGTCGGTGAGGATCGCTTCAAGACGGCCATCGGCCAAATACTCGCCCGCGATGAATTCAGGCAGCTCGGCGATTGCAAGGCCATCGAGCAGCGTGGGCAACAGCGCATCGGAGTTCGTCACGCGCAGCGGGCCCGTCGGCATCACCGGCTCCTCCTCGCCTGCGTCGTTCGTGAAGCGCCATACAGCGCTACGCGCACGGTACGCATATGAGAGACAGGGGCGATCCACCAGCTCGCGCGGATGCGTGGGTCGTCCTTCACGTCTCAGATATTCTGGCGACGCCACCACGAATTGCGTCACCGCGCACAGCCGCCGCGCGACCAGGGATGAATCCGGAAGCGCGGCGATACGCAGGGCGGCGTCGAACCCATCGGCGACCAGATCGACCGACGCATCCGATAGATGCAGGTCGATTGACACCTCCGGATACGCGCGAAAGAAGCCGGGTAGCAGCGGCGCAACCCAACGCAGCCCATATGACATCGGCACGGCCAGCCGCACCAGCCCGCGTGGCTGCACCGACATTTCGCGCGCCGAGCTTTCCGCTTCCTCGGCCTGGTGATAGATCTCGCCGGCTTTCTCGCTGATCGTCCGGCCGAACTCGGTGAGCGAGAGCTGGCGCGACGTGCGATTGAAAAGCCGCGCACCCAGCCGGTCCTCCAGGCGGGCCACGCCGCGCGAGACCGTGGCGACCGACACGCCGGTCGCGCGCGCTGCGGCTGCAAATGATCCGTGCTCGGCCACCTTCGCGAACATCGCGAGCCCCTCGAAATCGGGTAGTTGAGCCATGTCCTTATCTTTTCATTTATGCAACGTTAAATTGCGATCAATTCTATTTCGAAAAGATAAGGCCGTCGATATTCTCCTCACATCGCAGCAAGCCGCTGCGACGCAAACATCCACCGACCATCGAAAGGAGCAATACCATGGCACGCAAACTCGACAACAAGATCGCACTCGTCACCGGCGCAACCAGCGGCATCGGTCTCGCCACCGCGCAACGTTTCGCGGCGGAAGGCGCGCACGTCTATCTCACGGGCCGCCGACAGGTAGAACTCGATGCCGCCGTGAAAGGCATTCGCGAAGCCGGCGGCAACGCGACCGGCGTCCGTTCGGATTCCACCCAGCTCGATGAACTCGACGCGCTGTATGCGCAAATCAAGGAAGAACAGGGGCGCCTCGACGTCCTGTTCGTGAACGCCGGCGGCGGCTCGATGCTGCCGCTTGGCAACATCACCGAAGCGCACTACGACGACACCTTCGACCGCAACGTGAAGGGCGTGCTGTTCACGGTGCAAAAAGCGCTGCCGCTGCTTGCCGAGGGCGCATCGGTGATTCTCACCGGCTCGACGGCAGGTAGCGCAGGCACCGCGGCGTTCAGCGTGTATTCGGCTTCGAAAGCGGCGGTGCGTGCCTTTGCACGCAGCTGGATTCTCGACCTCAAGGAGCGCCGCGTCCGCGTGAACACGATCAGCCCGGGCGCGACTCGCACGCCGGGCCTGCTCGACCTCGCCGGTGACGACGCCACGCAACGGCAAGGGCTTGCCGATTACCTGGCTTCCCTGATTCCGATGGGGCGCCTCGGTGAACCGGAAGAGATCGCCGGCGCGGCGCTGTTCCTGGCCTCGGACGACGCGAGCTTCGTGAACGGTATCGAATTGTTCGTCGACGGCGGCCAGCAACAGATCTGAGCCAGGTTGAGCACGCGGGGTGTGGTGGACGCGGTCTTCGACGATCGCGATCCACGCCCGGCGCACTCGAATCGAGCATCGTCATGATTGAACATCGGCCTTTTCCTTCGCTTGACGCAATCCGGCGCGACGGCGTTGATGTCCGCCAACATTTCCGCGCGGGCGACGTCGGGCACGCCGACCATGCGCCGCTCGGTCCGCTCCATATGTGGAACGACATCGAATTCGCGCAGCACGCGGGCCTCGGGCTTCGTGTTCACCGCGACGTCGAGATCGTCACGTGGGTACGTTCGGGGGCCATCACCCACGAAGACGATGCGGGCAATCGCGCGCGCCTGGTTGCCAACTGCGTCCACGTGATGAGTGCCGGCACGGCGATCCATCATGCCGAGCGCAACGAGGAAAACATACCCGCGCGGCAGTTTCAGATCTGGCTCCGTCCGCGCACACCGGCCGGTACGCCGCGCTGCTCGACGCGGGTCTGTTCGCCAGGATGTCGAGAGGGCCGATTCGTCACACTGGCGAGCGGCGATCCGGAGGATGTCCGCACGGGTGCTTTGCCCCTCCATGCCGACGCGCGGGTGCGTATCGCGACGCTGCGCGAAGGCGCGGCAATGCAGCACGTTTTGCCGATGCCCGGTTCGGCTTATTTGGTTGCGGATCATGGGCGACTGGACATAGGGCCGATCAGGCTGACGCGACGCGATGGCATTGCCGTTCGAGATGAAGCGCGGCTCGTATTGAGGGCGCGAGACGACACTGATGTCGTGATTGTTGAGCTCTTGCGCTAGGACAAGGGCTCCATTAGGGCGTGCCGCAGCCCCATTCATTGCTGTTTCCGACTTCGAGAAAACGCGTCCGTGAGAGTTGGGTGGCTGTTTGGGGAGCGAACTGCAGACTGTGATACTGACGCTGCCTATGGCGGAGATGGGTCGATCTGCGCCGGTCGCGCGTTGTAGGGCGGTGGCCGGCCGCGTTCGGCCAGGAAGGGACGCTCGCGGCCGCCGGCATCGTGACGTTCGAACGACGGTTCGTCTCCGGGAAGCGTCGCTGCATCTGTGGCCGACACCCCGTGCGAGAGATCATGATTCTGCCCCTGGCCGAATTCGGCCAGCCGAAACGAGGCGTGCCGGCTCTTCGTCCAAAGAACGGCAAAAATCAGTGCTGCTGTGCGCCGGATTGAATCGCGGCCTGACGCTGCGATGACGTTTGCTCAGCCTGCAATCGCGCTTCAGCCTTTTGGAGCCCCGCCGGGTAGTCCACATCAACGGAAAGCGGGTTGTAGCCGGCTTGTTCGAGGTTCGCAAGTTCGGCGCGTACTTGTGCGCGCGAGAGCGGCATGTCGCTCTGGGCGAACGACGTAAGGGGAGCCGAGGCGAGCAGGGCGAGGCCAGCCGTCACGATAATCTGTTTCATCACATACGTAATTTTGGGCGTCGGTTCAACTGAAGTACTGCTAGAAGTCTCGAAGTATATGCGCCTAAAGCTAGGTATTTACCCTTATTCTGACAATACTACATTGCGAAAAGCACACTGTTGCGCGCGTACAGCTTTCAGATGGACCGCAGAAAGGCAGCGGACACGCCCAGTCGCAGGTCCGAGGAGAGGGCGCGCGACCGCGCGATCTCCTTGGTGAGCTGCTTCACCGTGCGGCACGCCAGCGTCAGTTCGCCGTGGGGCGACATGGCCAGCGCAATGAAGCGCGGCACGGACGGCTCAACCACCATTGACGCCTGCAACCGGCATTCTTTTTCAAGAGTGGCAATCGCGTAAGGTCCGAGCAACCCATAGATGCCGCCATCGGCCACGATGTGGCCCTGCAGACTCAACGAGTCGGCTTCTGCCGCAAAATTCAGGGAGACCTGATGTTCACCGGCAATTTGTTCGAGCCGGTCGCGCCAGCTATTGGGGCGGCAGAAAAAGACCAGCGGAATCCCGTCGAGCTTTGAAAAAGCAATAGTAGGGTGCTTGGTCAAAGGGTCGCCTTCCGCGCCGACCAGGTAAGTCGCCGCCTCAACCAAATACTCGTCACCGTCTTTCGGCGTCGGGCTATTTCGAAAGAGGATGGCGAGGTCAACACTGCCGTTTTCCAACCACGTATCCAACAAAGCCCCCTGACCCTCGCGCACCTGTAACTGCACTAGGGGATAACGTTCTCGAAGGCGATGGTAGAGCGTGCTGACCAGCGGATGAGCGGTGGAGGGCAAGATTCCGAGTCGGACCACGCCGATCGGCTCTCCGGCCGAACTGCGAATGTCGTTGGATAACTGTTCCGTGCTGGCCAGCCATGTCCTGACGCGCGGGGCAATCCGCGCCCCCAAATCGGTCAATACCACGCCGCGCCCCGTCCGTTGGAACAGGCGGCCGCCGCAGTATTGCTCCAGTTCAACGATCTGGCGGCTGATATGTGGCTGGCTGGTTCCGTAGGCAACGGCCGCCTTGCTCAAGCTCCCGAGTTCCGCCGCGTCGATGAAAAGCTTCCAAGCCGCGTAGTCCACTTTCCGGCCTCCAATCAGATATGTCAAATCAGTATATCTGAAATGTGCTGCTAGGCAGTTCTCGCATGAGGCGTCCATCCCTACACTGCAACGCATGCACCGTTGTTCCAGCTTGAAGCGAAACGAGCAGCGGGCTCTCCTCTACGAAAGAGGAGCGGAAAAGCTCACATTTGGAGACGTCATGAAAGCAATCGATCTGCGCGGTCTGGTCCCGGCACCCGTTACCCCTTTCACCCGCGACGGCGCGGTGGACCATGCAGCAATTCAACGTCTGGGCTCCTGGCTCGGCAGCATTGAAGGCGTGAAAGGTCTGACGGTGCTCGGCCACGCTGGCGAAGGCACGTTCATGACGCAGAAAGAACAGGCTCAGGTCATCGAAAGCTTCGTTAAGTCCGTCGACGGCAAGATTCCGGTCATCGCCGGTATCACGCTCGAAGGTACGCAAGTCGCCGTCGACGAAGCGAAGCGCGCGGTCGAGGCCGGCGCGTCGGCTGGTCTGGTGTATCCGTCGCACGGCTGGTTGCGCTTCGGCTACCAGAAGGGTGCGCCGCAGGACCGCTACCGCGCCATCTACGAAGGCAGCGGCCTGCCGCTGATCCTGTTCCAGTACCCGGATGCCACCAAGGCGACGTACAACCTCGAAACGCAACTCGAAATCGCCGCACAGCCGGGCGTGTTCGCGATGAAAAACGGCGTGCGCAACATGCGTCGCTGGGATGTTGAAATCCCCATCATCCGTCGCGAGCGTCCGGAACTGCAAATCCTGACCTGCCACGACGAGTATCTGCTGCACACGATGTTCGACGTTGACGGTGCACTGGTCGGCTACGGCGGCCTGGCCCCCGAGCCGCTCATCGAGCTGATCAAGGCCGGTAAGGCGAAAGACTACGCGGCCGCACGCGCGATCCACGATCGTCTGCTGCCCGTCACGCGCAATGTGTACCACCGTGGCTCGCACATGGAAGGCACCGTGGCACTCAAGCACGGCCTCGTGGCTCGCGGGATTCTCGAGCACGCGACGGTGCGCTCGCCGCTGCTGCCGCTCGCGGAAGGCGCGGACGTTGAAATCGCCGACGCACTGCGTTCGGCAGGCCTCGTCGACTGACGCGGAAGCGGCGCATTCATAGCCGTTATGACGATAGCGAAGCGCTGCCCCCGCTTCGCTATCCGCGTTAAGCCGTCACGGCGACGCACGAACGCTCGTTTCGCACGTCGCCCATAACAGGATCGGGAAACGACCAAACAAGCTCCAACATCGCGACACTACAAGACAGAAGCGCGACGGTGCTTAAAAAAGACGAAGTCCGAGGGCCCATAAAATGCAGCTTTTCAGGAGACAGCATGAACACCCCTTTGACCGCCTACAGCGTCGGTGTTGGTCAATCCGAGAGCGCAACGCGCACCACGAGCGAGCAGTTGCGTGCGGCGAACCTGCTGTTCCGAATCGAGAACGTACCGTTCTGCCGGTGGCACACCAAGGCCCGTATCATCATGGGCAGCGCGACCCTCTTTGACGCATTCGACGCCCTATCGCTTGCCTTCGTACTGCCCGTATTGATTGGCCTCTGGCATCTCTCGGCCGGCCAGATCGGCGTGCTGATCGCCGCCGGCTATCTCGGCCAGGTCGTAGGCGCGTTGGTGTTCGGCTGGCTCGCTGAGCGCATCGGTCGCGTACCGAGTGCGACGGTGACTGTGGGCGTGATGTCGGCCATGAGCATCGTCTGCGCATTCACCGGCAGCTTCCATATGCTGTTCCTAATGCGCTTTCTGCAAGGCATCGGCGTGGGAGGAGAAGTGCCCGTCGCGGCCACGTACATCAACGAGCTGTCGCAAGCGCACGGCCGGGGACGTTTCTTTATTTTGTACGAACTCATTTTCCCGCTGGGTTTGCTCGCAGCCGCGCAACTGGGGGCGTTCATCGTCCCCCGCTTCGGTTGGGAGTACATGTTCCTCGTGGGGGGCATCCCGGGCATAATTGTCGCCTTCCTGATCGCACGACTCCCGGAATCGCCGCGCTGGCTCATTTCAAAGGGGCGCTTCGATAAGGCGGAAGGAATCATCGAGCGACTGGAGGCCAGCACGCCCAAGCGAAACCTTGATACGAAAACGCAGAAGGCCGAAGTTGATGAGCGCGTGGTCGGCCTGCTGAACGGCCTGCAGTCGAAGCAGACGGGATCGTGGAAGGAACTTTTTTCGCCGTTCTACCGCGGGCGCACCATCGTAGTGTGGTTACTTTGGGCGACCTCATATTTTGTCGCGAACGGCATCAACAACTGGCTGCCCAGCCTCTACAAGACGGTCTACCATCTGCCGCTGCAAGAGTCGCTTCACATGGCGTCCATCTCGAACGTCCTGAGTACGTGCGGGGTGCTTGCCTGCGCGTTGCTGATCGATCGTGTCGGGCGCCGCCGCTGGGCAATGGCCTGCTTCATCATCAGCGGGATCCTGCTCGCCGCTCTGGGTATTCATGGAGCAGGTAGTGCCTGGTCAGTGATGTTCTTGGGATCTTCCGCATACGCAGTGATGGCAACCACAACCGTACTGCTGTACCTGTACACACCTGAAATCTATCCGACCCGGATGCGCGCGATTGGTACTGGCCTCGCGACGTCCTGGCTGCGGGCCGCTTCTGCTGCCGCGCCTGCGATCGTGGGCGTCGTATTGACAGGGAAGGGCATCGCGGCGGTATTCATCCTTTTTGCGGTGGTCAGCGCTGTGGGTTTCTTTGTAGCTTCGCGAATGGTGGAGACCACCAATCGCGCTCTCGAAGAGATCTCCCCGTAACCGCTCGCATCCCTTGCCGCTCCTTCTCCTGATGTGAGTCAAGGGGAAGGAGCGTCCTGGTTCGAAACACCGATAATTTCAGCGCGACAGGTTCACAGATAGCGACAACGTTCCACGACTCTGTTTGTAGTCCTTATCGGATGTCGTGCGGCAAAGATCGCATATAACAAAACGAATGGAGACAACGGAAATGAAAAAGGCACAACGGGTCATGGCCCGCGCTTCGATGCGGAAAGTCGCTGGCACACTTGGCGTAGCAGCGATGCTCAGCGCCGGCCTCGCATTGACCTCTGTCGGCGCCCGCGCAGATAGTGGTTCGCAAGTCCAGCTGTATGGGATCGTCGGCACCTATGTCGGCAGTGTCAAACGTAGCGATACGCCTCAATCCACGGTACTCATAGGCAGCGGCGGATTGACCACATCATTCTGGGGAATCCGCGGCAAGGAAGATCTGGGCGGCGGTGTCAGCGCCATCTTCGCTCTGGAGAGCTTCTTCCAGCCTCAAAACGGCGCGCAGGGCCGCAATGCCACAGACCCGTTCTTTTCACGCAATGCGTACGTGGGCTTTCAAGGCGACTTCGGTCAGTTGACCTTCGGGCGCCAAAGAAATCCGACCTATACGGCCGAATCCCTCATCAACCCGTTCAGTTCGTCGACTGTCTTTTCGCCTCTCGTCCTCCAGACGTTCGTGACCAACTATGGTGGCACGATCATTGGCGATACGGTGTGGAACAACACCGCCAAGTACACAACACCGGACTTCAAAGGTTTCGGCGCAACCGTGATCTATGGCCTGGGTGGCGTTGCGGGGTCGCCCGGCGTCGGCAATCTCGGCGCGCATTTGAATTATCAAGGTCACGGTCTCACGGCAGTGGTGTCCGGCCAGCGCGTACGCTACACCGCAGCGGGGCCAGTGGGCGCACAATACGCCTACCTCGCGGGCGCGGCCTATGACTTCAAGCTCGTGACACTTTATGGCGCGTGGGCGATGACAAGTGACGTGAGTACGCCGACAGGCAGCCACACGTACGAGGCGGGTTTTTCGATCCCGTTCACACCGGCCGATTTCCTGCTTGCTGAGTGGGCGCGTACGCAACGGTCCGGTCCTACGCATACGACCAACAGCCTTCGCAATACTGCCGCACTCGGTTACGACCATCTGCTGTCCAAGCGGACGGACATTTACGCAATTTACTCTATCGACAAGCTGAGCGATCATCCCATCGGCAACACCTTTGCCGTCGGCATTCGGCACACGTTCTAGAAAGCGTTCACCCTTTTGTCGTCACTTCCTGTCTCTGAAAAGCTCGGCGGCGAGGTCGGTTACGGGCCGGTCATATACGAGGGGCGTTCGGGATTCGCAAATTCCGCCGAGTCTGGTGCTAAGCTGCTGATTCGAGAGGGGAAACGCTGACATCCGCTCGGTAGTCCGTGACAGCGACGTGGACGCCAGCAGCGACAAGTGCCAGAACCCAGGCACCTCATGCGAAGGGATTCAGGGGCCGTCTTGCCTGAGCGCCGAGCGCACCGCTTGCGGGGTTTTTCCGGTCCATGCCTGAAATGCCCGCGCGAAGGAGTTGGGATCTTCGAAACCCAGCAGGAAGGAAATTTCTGCGCCGGACATTGATGAATTGACGAGGTAGTGTGTAGTGGTCAACTAATCCCGGACACTGCGTTAAGTTTTTCTTCCGCAACCGCCGGCGCCAGTCCGTCATTGAACTGATGCGGCCGTATCCAGTTGTACCGGTGCATCAGGTAGTGGCTGATGTCCCGGTGTGCCTCCTGCGCCGACATGTAGCCCACTGACGGTAGCCATTCGGTCTTGAAGCTGCGGAACAGCCTCTCCATCGGGGAGTTATCCCAACAATTTCCTCGACGGCTCATGCTCTGCTGTATCCGATAGCGCCAGAGGCGCTGACGGAATTTCCGGCTTGCATATTGGCCGCCTTGATCCGAGTGAAACAGCAAGCCTTGCGGTCGACCACGTTGCTCATAGGCCATCTCCAACGCCTGCACGACCAGATCGGCATCAGGGCGTGTCGAGAACGCCCAGCCAACAACCCGACGCGTGAACAGGTCGAGTACTACGGCCAGATAATGCCAACGTCCCTGCGCCCAGACATACGTGATGTCACCACACCACACCACACCTGATTCGGCGTACCAACCTCGAATTCGCGATTGAGATGGTTCGGGATATCGATCCGCTCGACCGTGGCCTGCTTGTAGGCATGGCGACCCGGCTGCTTGCAGATCAACCCGAGTTCTTCCATCAAGCGGCTGACCTTGAAGCGTCCAATCGCCGTACCTTCCTCGCGCATCATGCCCATGATGCTGCGACTGCCAGCAGAGCTTCGACTCTCGATGAACAGCTCGTGTACCCGGCTACGCAGTACCATGCGCTCGGTATCAACGCGTCGGGCTCGCCCTCGGTGTGCATACAGGCAGGACCGCGACACGTCGAATACCGCGCAGATCAGCTCGACCGATTCGCTTGCGCCAATCTGATCAATTACTTCGTACGTTCGATGCCTTCCGACATCAAGAGCGCGGTAGCCTTTTTTAAAATGGCCTTCTCACGCTCGAGGCGTTCGATACGCGCCTCGAGTTCCTGAATACGCTGTTGATCCGGCGTGATTGCCTTGCCCTGCGGCGTGACGCCCTGGCGTTCCATCTGAAGTTGCTGCACCCAGCGGCGCAGCACCGTCTCGCCGACGCCGACCGAGCGGCTTGCTTCCATATGGCTATAACCCTGGTCGAGCACCAGACAGGCGGCTTGCTGTTTGAACTCCGGGGAAAACGTACGTCGTTGCTTGCTCATCAGACACCTCTTCATGGCGACCATTCTCGCCTAAATCAGTGTCCGGATTCATTAGACCACTACAGTCGGGCGATGTGTCGGCGATCGCGGCCGGCGTCGTCGGGTGGGCGGTGTTTGCGCTGTTCCTGCACGACCCGTTGATCGGCGTGCGGCCGTTCGGTTGAACGTTCCGCGTACGCAGGCTCGGCGACCGCGTCACGCTGATCGGCCGCGGCCCGGCGCGCGAGCGGCAGGCATCGCCCGGCCTACCGGCCGACGCATTGCAGATCGGCGGCAGCATTGACCGACGGCGGGCACGATCGCGCGGCGGCTGGCGAGTTCGCCCGCGCATCGACGCGAGCGCATAGCGACGACGCTCGCGGCGCGCGCGTCAGATCGGCCTGACGAACAGCCCGACCGTCAGTGCCGCGCCGATACAGACGATCGCGATCCGCAGCACGCGCTCGTTCACGCGGTGCAGCGCCCATGCGCCGAGCAGGCCGCCGACGATCGCGCCGCTGCCGAGCGCAAGCGCCGCGCCCCAGTGCAATTGCGGCGAGGTGACGAACAGCAGGACCGCCGACGCGTTCATCACGCCCGCGAGAGCGTTCTTGGTCGACATCGCGTGACGCGGCGACAGGCCGGCCATCGTGAGCGCGGCCATCATCAGGAAGCCGATGCCGCCGCCGAAATAGCCGCCGTAGATCGCGATCAGGAACTGCGAGATCCCGGCCGCCATCGGGCCGAGATGCTGCGCGGCCTCGGTCGGCTTGCGGAAGAAGCTGCCCCATGCGAACACGACGGTTGCGAACAGCACGAGCCACGGCACCAGCTGCGAGAAGATCGACGACGGCGTTTTGAGCAGCAGCAGCCCGCCGAGCGCGCCGCCGATCACGCTGATCACGAACAGCGCGCGAAACGACAGCGTGCCTGCGCCGCGGACCATCTTGCGGCTTGCCCAGCCGGTCGTGACCTGGCCGGGAAACAGCGCGACCGTCGACGTGATGTTGGCCGCGAGCGGCGACATCCCCGATACGATCAGCGCCGGTAGCGTGACGAATGAACCGCCACCCGCGAGGGCATTCTGGAGACCGGCCCACAGGCCGGCGAGGATGATGAGGACGAGCATCGGTGCGCAGGAAGGGTAGCGTGGCAGGGCGCGCCGGCGGCGAGCGCGAGCGCGAAGGTGGCCCGATGGTAATGCAGGATCGCGTCCGCGCAAAGGCGGTGCGTGCGCTCCGTTTCAGACGCGCACGGGCGGCCGCCGTGCGGCGGCGCATCGGCCGGCTGCGTCAACCGGTCGTGTCAACCCGTCGCATCAACCAACCGCGTCACCCAACGGCGTCACCCAACGGCGTCAACCAACGGCGTCAACCAGCCGGCGCGGGCAGCGCCGACGCCCGGTCATTCGTTCGATTGCGCCGCGGCATCTTCCTGCGTATCGCCGTCGGCGTCCGGATAGACGATCGCACCGTCATCGCGGACCGTCGCGCCGGCCGTGATGCGCGCCGGCTCCACACGATTCAGGCCCATGATGTGCAGCACCGTCTCGCCGCGCGCGAGCAGGTAGTCGGACACGATACGCCGGTGACAGCGCCACCAGACGGCCTCCGAACACATGAGCGCGCAGCGCTGCTGCTCCCCGAGCGCGATCAGCCGCGCGAGGCCGGCGCGGAATTCCGGCGACAGCGCGTAGTCGGCGTACCGATGGAAGCTGCGGTTCGTCCAGAAGCCGTTGAGTGCGTCGGGCACGTCGCGCGACTTGCCGCGCAGCCCGCCGAGCTCGGCGATGTGCTCGTAGCCGATGTCGGCAGCGGCCAGCGCGTCGGGCAGCGTTGCCTCGTTGAACTGCGGGTTGGTGCGCGAGCGCGTCATCTTGCGGATATCGACGAGCAGCGTGATGTCGACGGCCCGCAGCATCGCGACGAGTTCGTCGAGCGTGCGGTTCGAATGGCCGATCGTGTAGAACGGGAGCGTCACGTGCGCTCCTTGCCGGCGACGCGTTCGAGCACGCGGCCGCGATGCGCGGCGATGTGGTCGGTGCGATCGCTTTTGATTTCGTATTGGGGATCGTCGGGCGACGCGCGATGACGATGGCCCTTGTAGTCGAAATCCTGCGTGTGCACCGCGATGATCGTGCCGGTCACGTAACCGGCTTCGGAATTCCAGCGGACATGGTCGCCCGGTTCGAACGGCGTCGTCATGCGTGAGCCTCCTCGTGGTGATGCTCTTGCGATACGGCCGCAAGCGGCGGGTGGAGCGAGCCACGCCAGTATGCACGTCGCCGCGCTTTCGCGCGTGCGAGGTGCATCGTGTGGGGCCTCGGTCAGGCTCGTCCATGCAATCTGCATGCCCCGTATCGACGTCTGAAGTGACATTTTTACTTCGCGAACGTTGACGACTTTGCTTTGGCCGACGGCTCGACGACGATCAGGCGAAGCAGATGAAAGTCGATCCCGATCCGATCGTCCGGCATTTGGCGCTGTCTCCGAACGACCGCCTCGAATCGGCGCGCGGTTCGGCAATGGACCGCCGACAGGACATCGTGCATCAGCAAAACTCTGGCAGTTTTTGCAGATGCGTTGTCATCTTCCACAAATTCATGCTGGCTGGATGTCGATAAAGTACGCATCACGCAGACGCTTCAAAGCACCGACGTGCCGGGTTCCCGTGCTTCGACCCGGTAGTGAACAAGCGTTGTGCGATGTCGATGGCCGCGATGCGTCATGAACCCATGATGCAGCGCTTCGAGCGCTGCTCAGCACCATCGACGGATTGCCGAGAGATCGACCGTAAGGTCGGGTCAGATTGGGGAGTTAATCATCATGAAACTTGTCATTTCGAAAGTCGCAAAGGCAATCGTGTCCGCGTGCGCCATTCAGAGGGCCGACGTCATGGTCTGCAATTCGGCGGGACAGCAGATCCCGTACGTCATGTTGTTCACCATGTATGGCTTCGTCTGAGCGCGGCGCCACGGCCTCACAAGGAAGGAGATTCTCATGCGCACGACAATTGCAGCGATACTCTGGTTCGTCACGTGCATCCCGTTTGCCGCGAGCGCCGGTGTAGTCGATGCGGGCTGCGCCGCGGCCGTGGTCACGAGCGGAAAGACGCGCGCCGAAGTGCGGGCCGAACTCGTTCAGGCAGAACGCGACGGCTGGATTTCGACTCACTCGCCCAGGCAGCGGACCTATCCGCCCGATATGGCGCAGGCTCGCCGGAATCGGGATGTCCGCGATGCAGGCGCGGTGGCGACGCCATCCTTGCAGGCGTCGAACCAGCAGCCTTGAACAATGACCCTGGCGTCCGCATGCTGGCGCTGCAATATCGCTGCATCGTCATGTAGGCTCCAGGGCGAGCCACGCTCAGAACTTATGTCGTATAGCGAGCCGATAAACCATCTGGTGGTTATTCGACGAATCTCCGGAGCCGCCGATGTTGGCGACGGCTGGCGCGCCCGTCGACGATGTGCCCGAAGCGCGCTGCCAGCCGCCGGAGAAGTACACGTCGGTACGCTTCGACAGCAGATAATCCAGCGTGAACGCCACCTGATTGTAGTGCTGGTTGCCGACGGCATTGCCTTGTGCCGTCGTGACGCTCCGCGCGTTCATGTAGTCGTACGCGACGCCGACGAAAAAGACCGGCGTGACACGGTAGTTCAACCCGATGTCGTAGTTGTTGAAGACGGCGGTACCGTTCATGAACCCCGCACCGAGATTGGCGTATTGAACGTTCGAATACGATGCGCTGATCGTCGCGTTTCCGATCGTGTAGGCCGCCGCGATGACGGCGTCCTGATAGGCCTGCGCGACCTGATAGGCCGAGTTCAGAGAGGAGGCCAGCAGATTGAAGCCGCTTGCATAGTTGGTGAACCATCCGTTGCCTGGCGTCGAGGTCGGGTGTTTGAAGTAATCGAACGCCGCGCCGATCTGAAGCGGACCGTGTGTGTAACCGACTCCAAGCGAATAGCCCGACATCGACGTGAAGTCGCCGGGTACGCCGCCAAGGCTATATTCGACGCCAAAGGAGAAGCCGCGGAAGTCCGGGCTCATGTAGCGCACGGAGTTGTTGAATCGCACGCTGTTGCTGGTGTTGTCGAAATCTCCCGGATGCGCGCTCGGCAGGTCGCCAACCGCCGCGGATCCGGCAAGAAACTCGGGGAAATACCACACCATGTCGTATTGACGGCCGGCGGTGAGAGAGCCGTAAGTGTCGCTGCTCAGTCCGACGAAAGCCTGCCGGCCGAACGCCGTGCCGCCCTGGGCAAACTGTCCGTTGTTCACGTTGATGCCGGACTCGAGCGTAAAAATCGCCTTGAGACCGCCACCCAGGTCTTCCTTGCCGGTCAGCCCCCAGCGGCTGCCGTCGATGCCGTCCAGCGAGTCCATGTAGACGGCTTTGCCGCCGCCTACGTTGGTCTGGTAATGAATGCCGTTGTCGATCTCGCCATAGAGTGTGACGCTGCTCTGGCTATGCGCGACGGAACTGGCCAGCCCCACGAGCGAGCCGACAATGATTTCGATTTTTTTGGTTTTCATGAGATCTCCGCAATCAAAAGGCCATACAAAAGAACGGTTCACTTGACGTTCATCGATTCAGCGAGCGGTACCGGTCAGGCCGAAAAGGATTTCTTCAGGCCGTTCTTCGTCAGGCCATAGCAAGCGCCCATCAGCGCCACGCAAGCCGCTGCAATGAGGATTGGCGCGGCTGCCACGCGAAACATCGCGTCGACGCTCCAGTTGTTCGCGTACAGGACGCCCGCGAGGTAAGTGCCGCCCGCGGCGCCGAGCCGACCGAATCCGTAGGCCCACGCGACGCCCGGGGCGCGCAATTCCGGGCTATAGAACAGCGTGCACAACGCGATCGCGCAGGTTTGTCCGCCGCTGATGCAAAAGCCGCAAAAGAAGATCGTCGTGAGTAAAGCGAGATGCGATGAGCCGATCGCGATGGAGATTGCGTACATCGACACGGCGCCGCCGACGTAGACCGCGGACAGAATTCTGTAAGGGCTCGTGCGATCCATGATGGGTCCCATCAGCAGACTGGCCACCATGCCGCCGATGATCACGGTGATGGTCGCCCAGACCACGAGCGCGGGTGGGAACGAGATGGACGCGAGAACGGTCGGCAGCCAGCTCTGCAGAAAATAGAACGCGGCCAGGTTGATGGCGAATACGGCCCACAGCAGGAATGTCCCCACGCGGAATTGTGCGGAGAACAACCCGAGCACACTTGCGTCTGCCGGCTTCTCTTCGTGAGTGACCAGTTCGCTGTCCGCTTGCAGCGTGAAATCGGGAAAGAGGCGCTTGGTTGCACGAAGCAATTCACCGGGCTGCGCGTTCGCCGACAGGTAGGCCACGGATTCCGGCAGCAGCGGGACGAGCAACACCGTCAAGCCGACTGCCGCGAGCCCGCCCAGCCACAGTGGGCCTTCCCAGCCGAACCGCGGGATCAACGCGCTGCTGCAGATGCCCGCGAAGATGAACCCCAGCGCATATCCCATGTAGACGAGAATGACGAAAGTCGCGCGGGTTCTCTTCGGGCTGAATTCCGAAACGAGGCCCACCGCGCAAGGCGTGGCCGCTCCGAGCCCGATGCCGGTGAGGAACCTCAAGGCGATCAGCTGCGGCACGCTGGTGGCAAAGACGGTCAGGACGGTGAACAGGCCGAAAGCAGCGGTTGCCACGAAAGCGATCTTCTTCGTGCTGAAGCGTCGGGTCGCGAACGGAATGCCGAAATTGCCGATCAGCAACCCGAAGAACACCGCTGAAAAAATCGCGCCGAATACCGCCTTGGGCAGTTGCCATTCTTTCGCGAGAACGGGCACGATGAAGCTGATGACCTGGGTGTCGAAGCCGTCGAAAAGCATCAGCAGCGCGCAGAAGGCGACGATGAAATACTGCCTCCTGCCGATTCTGCGACTGTCGATGATGTCGTAGACGTTGATTTTCCGTATTTCCACATCGTTCTCCTCGCGTTAAAAGAAAAGGTTTTACTTCGGGTATTGCATTTTCTTGCCGGGTTAAAGGTGGTGGCGCGAATGGGCGAGCATTCGGTGCCATTAAAATGGGATTGAAGAATCGACGATTAATGCGACGAATACTTGATAAATTTACGAAGCTGATTGTTGATGCAAATGCGGCGGCCCGGCGGATTCGATCGACGACCGTGCCGTCCCGTCCCGAACGGGGCGAGCGCCATGCACAATGGTGCGGCGCCATCGTCCGTTCGGTATTGGTGTGAAAAAACTGTCTCGCTTGATTTATTATTCCGTCGCTCCGTATTTCATTGCGTTTGAAGAAATCCGGGGCGCCGGGATCGTGAAGTCATCTTGATTGCACGGAGAAATATTGCCGCAGTCCAGGCAGTATTTATTATTCTTGTGTTGCCGCGGCGGTGCTCCGTTCGGCAGATTGTGCGGTGAGAGCGGTCGATCGAAGCGTAATTCGCGGTCGGTGGCCCGCTGAACTTCGCGGTGCCGTCCACGCCGATCTGCTCGACGCCATCGTGGGGTTCGCCCGGCTCGTCGAGCGTGCACGTGACGCGCCACAGCCCATGTACGAAGCACAATCGGGGCCGAACCGGACTGCATGGGCATCGACACCGTCGAACCGCTCACGCGCGAGCCCGGACGTCGGGCGTCCGGGAAGGGGCGGTCTCGCGCAATGAAGTCGTGGCGCCATTCCAGCGTGGCACGTGATGCGGCTGTGCCTGCTTATGCTTCGCATCGTTCGCCACAATTTCAACATGTCGCTAGAATGCCCGATATGAACCGTTACGTTAGCCTTCCTGATTTTGCGGATCCGGACGCGATCGATCGGCCGGCGGTAGCGATGTGCATGCACGTCGACGAGCATGCTGCCGAAATTCCGGTTCACAAGCATCAGAAGGGGCAGCTGGTGCTGGCGTTGCACGGCGCCGTGACCTGCCGGGTCGCGGGCGCGTTCTGGATCGTCCCGCCGCAATGCGGCGTCTGGATTCCCGGCGAGATGCCGCACAGTAACCATGCGACACCCAATGCCCGGCTTTGCTATCTGTTCGCCGAGCCCGGTGTCGTCGACTTGCCGACGGAGTGCTGCACGCTGTCCATTTCGCCGATGCTGCGCGAAATGATTCTGCATCTGGCCGGTGCGCCGCTCGACTACGAGCAGGGCGGCCATACCGACCGGCTTGCGCGCGTGCTGTTGCATGAGCTGACGTTGATGCCGGTCGAGCGCCTCTATCTGCCGGTTACGGATCATCCGCGCATCCGGCAGATGGCGGACGCATTGAACGCCAATCCCGGCGATCGCAGCACCGTCGCGCAATGGGCGAAGCGTCTCGCCATGAGCGAGCGTTCGCTGGCAAGACTCGTCGTCAGTGAAACGGGACTGACCTTCGGCCGCTGGCGGCAGCAGTTGCAACTGCTCGTTGCGGTGCGCGAGCTTGCCGGCGGCGCTTCCGTGCAACGCGTGTCGGACGAGCTCGGCTATGAGTCGGTAACCGCCTTCATCACCATGTTCAAGAAAGCGCTCGGGCATTCGCCAGGCCGCTATTTCGCCGCGCTGGCTCGCACGCAATCGGAGGCCGGGCTCGCGCCGGCGGCTGCGACCGAGATGGACGACCGAGCGGATGGCGCAGCGGACGTTGTGGGCGATGCATGAAGCCGCGCCTTCGCCCATTTTCCCGCCCGTGACGCCGGGTTCTCCATGCGAGACCGCGCGCATCGAATAGAAATGCTGTAGATCGCGCATTCCGCAGAAGACACTGCAGCCGATACCGCTTTGGCGGCCTTCAATACGACCACACATTCTGCGGCATCCCCCGTAATCTTTGCGCACTCGCCACTGAACTCGCATTGCTTTTACGGAGTTGCAAGATGACCGACTTATCGACGGGGACACCCTCGATCCTTTCCCTGGGCCAGACGAAAGTCGACGACGACCCACTCGAAACCGCCGAATGGCTCGATGCGCTCGATGGCGTGGTTCGGCATGCCGGTGCCGAACGGGCTCAGTACCTGTTCGATCGGCTCGCGGCCCACGCGTCGTCCAACGGTATCGCAACGGCGCGCCTCAATGTCACGCCCTACGTGAATACGATCGCCGTCGCTCAGCAGCCGCCGTATCCGGGAGACTTCGATATCGAAGAAAAGCTTGCCGCCGCGCTGCGCTGGAATGCGCTGGCCATGGTCGTGCGGGCCAATCGCGCCTACGGTGAACTCGGCGGGCATATTGCCAGCTATGCGTCGGCGGCCGACCTGTTCGAAGTGGGCTTCAATCATTTCTTTCGCGGCGCGAACGATGCCAACGGTGGCGATCTCGTCTATTTTCAACCCCATTCCGCGCCGGGCGTTTACGCGCGGGCTTACCTCGAAGGTTTTCTCGACGAAGCGCATCTCGAGCATTACCGACAGGAAATCACCGGTGCGGGCCTGTGTTCCTACCCGCATCCGTGGCTGATGCCGGACTTCTGGCAGTTCCCGACCGGCTCGATGGGCATTGGGCCGATCAACTCGATCTACCAGGCGCGCTTCATGCGCTATCTGCAGAACCGCGGACTGCAACGCACGGAAGGCCGCAAGGTGTGGGGCTATTTCGGCGATGGCGAAATGGACGAACCCGAGGCGATCGGCGCGCTGTCGCTGGCCGCGCGCGAGCGGCTCGACAATCTCGTGTTCGTGATCAACTGCAATTTGCAGCGGCTCGACGGACCGGTGCGCAGCAATGGCCGCATCATCGACGAACTCGAGGCGCAGTTTACGGGGGCG
Source organism: Burkholderia cepacia ATCC 25416 (assembly GCF_001411495.1). Taxonomy (NCBI): domain Bacteria; kingdom Pseudomonadati; phylum Pseudomonadota; class Betaproteobacteria; order Burkholderiales; family Burkholderiaceae; genus Burkholderia; species Burkholderia cepacia. The sequence goes on from NZ_CP012984.1 coordinate 83,361, forward strand.
GGCTGGAACGTCATCAAGGTGTTGTGGGGTTCGGACTGGGATCCCCTGTTCGCACGCGATCGCAGTGGGGCGCTGTTGCGCGCGTTCGCGCACACCGTGGACGGCCAGTTCCAGACTTTTTCCGCCAACGACGGTGCCTACAATCGTGACCGCTTTTTCGGTCAGAACGCCGAACTGGCCGCACTCGCCGCGCATCTGAGCAACGACGATATCGACCGCCTGCGGCGCGGCGGCCACGATGTGCGCAAATTGCACGCTGCCTACGACAAGGCGTCGAAACACAGCGGGCAACCTACGGTGATTCTCGCGAAGACGATGAAGGGCTTCGGCATGGGCTCGATCGGCCAGGGGCGCATGACCACACATCAGCAGAAGAAGCTCGACATCGAACAGTTGAAGGCGTTTCGCGACCGCTTTCGCCTGCCGCTCTCCGACGACGATGTCGAACAACTCAAGTTCTACAAGCCGGACGAAAGCAGTGCCGTCATGCAGTATCTGCACGCGCGCCGTGCGGCGCTGGGCGGCTACCTTCCGCGCAGGCGCACAGCGGCGTCGCACGCGCCGGCCGTGCCCGCGATGTCGTCGTGGGGACGATTCGCGCTCGATACCAACGACAAGGAAATGTCGACCACGATGGCGTTCGTGCGCATGCTCGGCAACCTGTTGAAGGACGCCGAGCTGGGGCCGCGTGTGGTGCCCGTCGTCGCCGACGAGGCGCGCACCTTCGGCATGGCGAATCTGTTCCGGCAAATCGGCATCTATTCTCCGCTCGGTCAACTGTACGAGCCGGAAGACATGGGTTCGATGCTTTATTACCGTGAGGATACCGGCGGCCAGATTCTGGAAGAGGGCATCTCCGAGGCGGGCGCGGTGTCGTCGTGGATTGCCGCGGCGACGTCATACAGCGTGCACGATCTGACGATGCTGCCGTTCTATATCTACTACTCGATGTTCGGTTTCCAGCGCATCGGCGACCTGATCTGGGCGGCTGCCGATCAGCGCGCGCGCGGTTTCCTGATCGGCGCGACGGCCGGCAAGACGACGCTCGGCGGTGAAGGTCTGCAGCATCAAGACGGCACGAGCCACCTCGCGGCCTCGACGATACCGAACTGCCGCGCGTACGATCCGGCCTTCGCGTACGAAGTGGCGATGATCGTCGACGAGGGCATGCAGGAGATGATCGCGCGTCAGCGCGACGTCTTTTACTACATGACGGTCACCAACGAAAACTACGCACAACGTTCGTTGACTGAAGCGGATCTCGATCGCGTCCGTAGCGGCGTGCTCAAGGGGATGTACGTGCTGGAGCCCGCGCAGATCGAGATCGCGCAGGTGCAGTTGCTCGGCTCGGGCGCGATTCTCGGTGAGGTCCAGGCCGCGGCACGGATGTTGAAAGACGACTGGAATATCGACGCGGCCGTCTGGAGCGTGACGAGCTTTACCGAATTGCATCGCGACGGCGTGTCCGCGGAGCGTGCGCAGCGGCTACTGGATCACGGCGAGCCTGCGGTGCCCTACGTGACGGCCGCCCTGGGCGCCGCACGTGGACCGGTGATCGCCGCGACCGACTATGTGCGCGCCGTGCCCGAGCTGATCCGCGCGTATGTACCGTCCCGCTACGTCGTGCTCGGCACCGACGGCTTCGGGCGCAGCGATACACGTGCGGCGTTGCGTGCGTTCTTCGAAGTGGACCGTGCGTCGATCGTGATCGCCGCGCTGAAAGCACTCGTCGACGAGGGCCGGCAGGACCCTGACGTCGTGCGTCAGGCGATCGACCGATACGGGCGAAGCGGAACCGGGCTGACCGAACCCTGGCTGGTCTAGCACCCGTTGACCGGTGAGCGTCGTGCGAGCGGCGCGCGAAGTGGCTGCTCGAAGGCCTTGCGCGTCCATCGGTCCATCGCGGGAAATCCGATCGAATCAAGTGCGTCCGACCTGATGAAGAGGGGGCGTTGACTGTTGAAATGCTTGCTGTTGGAGACGAATGTGCGGGTGACACGAATAGAAGTGCCGGATATCGGCGATTACAAGAACATCCCCGTGATCGAAGTTCTGGTGGGAGTCGGACAACGCGTCGAACGGGAGCAGTCGCTCGTCGTGCTCGAGTCGGACAAGGCGACGATGGATGTGCCCAGTCCCACCGCTGGCGTGATCAAGGAGATGAAGGTCGCCGTCGGCGAGACGGTGTCGCAAGGCACGTTGATCGCGCTGCTCGACAGCGACGGCGAGCGGCAGGACGACGCGGCGCCTGTGCCTCCGGCCGCCTCGGCTGCGCGCGATCTCGCGTGTCCGTCGGCGAATGTCGCGACAGGGCTGGTGCCGGCGCTTGCGCCGGCGCCCGAACTGAACTCCGCATCCGCGCCATTGCATCACGCGCCGGCGCGCGAAGGCGAGCCGTCTCGCGCCAGCCACGCATCGCCGTCGGTGCGCAAGTTCGCGCGCGAGCTCGGCGTCGACGTCGCGCGCGTGTCGGGCAGCGGCCCGAAGGGCCGCATCACCAAGGACGACATCACGGGCTTCGTGAAGGGCGTGATGTCGGGCCAGCGCGCGGCGCCGGGCGCGGCAGCCGCGCCGGCAGGCGGCGGCGAGCTGAACCTGCTGCCGTGGCCGAAGGTCGACTTCGCGAAGTTCGGCCCGTTCGAGCCGAAGCCGCTGTCGCGCATCAAGAAGATCTCGGGCGCGAACCTGCATCGCAACTGGGTGATGATCCCGCACGTCACGAACAACGACGAAGCGGACATCACCGAGCTCGAAGCGCTGCGCGTGCAGCTGAACAAGGAGCACGAAAAGGCGGGCGTGAAGTTCACGATGCTCGCGTTCGTGATCAAGGCGGTGGTGGCCGCGCTGAAGAAATTCCCGACCTTCAACGCGAGCCTCGACGGCGACAACCTGGTGTTCAAGCAGTACTACCACATCGGGTTCGCGGCCGACACGCCGAACGGTCTGGTCGTGCCGGTGATCCGCGATGCGGACAAGAAGGGCCTCGTCGACATCGCGAAGGAAATGGCCGAGCTGTCGAAGGCCGCGCGCGACGGCAAGCTCAAGCCCGATCAGATGCTGGGTGGCTGCTTCTCGATCTCGTCGCTCGGCGGGATCGGCGGCACGCACTTCACGCCGATCATCAACGCGCCGGAAGTGGCGATCCTCGGGTTGTCGCGCGGGCAGATGAAGCCGGTGTGGGACGGCAAGCAGTTCGTGCCGCGGTTGACGATGCCGCTTTCCCTGGCGTTCGATCATCGCGTGATCGATGGCGCCGAAGCCGCGCGGTTCAATGCTTATCTTGGCGCGTTGCTCGCGGATTTCCGTCGCATCATTCTTTGATGAGAAGAGGGGCTCGCGGGGGCGTGCGTTTTTGTCGGTGCGCCCCGTACTGTCGTTGAACCTGTTTTGCATACGGTCTGCTAGCGTCGCCCCTGCGCGGGGCGGCGGTTACTTTTCTTTGTCTTCCAAAGAAAAGTAACCAAAAGAAAGGCGCGTCCTTGGGCGGACAGCAAAGGTGGTTCTGCCCAGGTTCGCGTTCTCTTGTCAGGCCGTGGCCGGTTCATCGCGCGAGTTTCCATTCCCTCTCTCCGTAGCCAACAAGAAGGGGACGTACATGAGTCTCATCGAAGTCAAAGTTCCAGATATCAGCGATTTCAACGGCATCGATGTCATCGAAGTCAACATCAAACCCGGCGACGTGATCGAAAAAGAGCAAACGCTCCTCACGCTCGAATCCGATAAGGCATCCATGGAAGTGCCCAGCCACATCGCAGGCACCATCAAGGAAATCAAAGTCAAAGCCGGCGACAAAGTCTCCCAAGGCACCGTGATCGCACTCGTCGAAGCGTCCGCAAACGCCACCGCACCGGCGAAAGCACCAGAGCCCGCCAAGCCCGTCGCGGCCGCGGCACCGGCTGCGGCTCCGGCACAGGCCGCAGCCGCAGCCGCTGCCGCTCCGGCGCCGCAAGCCGGCAGCTACGGCGGCTCAGCCGACATCGAGTGCGACATGCTCGTGCTCGGCGCCGGCCCCGGCGGCTACTCGGCCGCGTTCCGCGCCGCCGACCTCGGCATGAAGACGGTGCTCATCGAACGCTATTCGACACTCGGCGGCGTATGCCTGAACGTCGGCTGCATCCCGTCGAAAGCGCTGCTGCACACGGCGCTGGTCGTCGAGGAAGCCGCAGCGCTCGCGTCGCACGGCATCACGTTCGGCAAGCCCCAAGTCGACCTCGACAAGCTGCGCGACTTCAAGGGCGGCGTCGTCAAGAAGCTGACCAGCGGCCTCGCCGGCATGGCGAGGGCGCGCAAGGTCGAAGTCGTGACCGGCATCGGCGCATTCGTCGACCCGTTCCACATGGAAGTGCAGGGCGACAACGGCAAGAAGATCGTCAAGTTCAAGCAGGCCATCATCGCCGCCGGCTCTCAAGCAGTGAAGCTGCCGTTCATGCCGGAAGACCCGCGCGTCGTCGATTCGACCGGTGCACTCGAGCTGCGCCAGCTGCCCAAGCGGATGCTCGTGATCGGCGGCGGCATCATCGGCCTCGAAATGGCGACGGTGTACTCGACGCTCGGCGCCGAGATCGACGTCGTCGAAATGATGGACGGCCTGATGATGGGCGCCGACCGCGATCTCGTGAAGGTCTGGGAAAAGTTCAACGCGAAGCGCTTCGGCAACGTGATGCTGAAGACCAAGACGGTCGGCGCGGAAGCGAAGGAAGACGGTATCTACGTGAAGTTCGAAGGCGAGAAGGCACCCGCGGAAGCGCAGCGCTACGACCTTGTGCTCGTCGCGGTAGGCCGCAGCCCGAACGGCAAGAAGATCGGCGCGGACAAGGCGGGCGTCGCGGTCACCGAGCGCGGCTTCATCGACGTCGACAAGCAGATGCGCACGAACGTGCCGCACATCTTCGCGATCGGCGATATCGTCGGCCAGCCGATGCTCGCGCACAAGGCCGTGCATGAAGGCCACGTCGCAGCCGAAGCCGCGCACGGCGAAAAGGCGTACTTCGACGCGCTGCAGATTCCGTCGGTGGCATACACCGATCCGGAAGTGGCATGGGCCGGCAAGACGGAAGATCAGTGCAAGGCCGAAGGCATCAAGTACGGCGAGGCGGTGTTCCCGTGGGCCGCATCGGGCCGCGCGATCGCGAACGGCCGCGACGAAGGCTTCACGAAGCTGATCTTCGACGAGGAAACTCATCGCGTGATCGGCGGCGGCATCGTGGGCCTGAACGCGGGCGACCTGATCAGCGAAGTGTGTCTCGCAGTCGAAATGGGCGCGGACGCCGAAGACATCGGCAAGACGATTCACCCGCACCCGACGCTCGGCGAATCGGTCGGCATGGCCGCCGAATTGTATGAAGGCGTCTGCACGGACTTGCCGCCGCCCAGAAAGGCCTGATCGCCATCTCGGCTTGCGTGTCGCAAGTATGACGAGTTGCGGGTTTTCCCGAGCGTGCGGCGACAATGACCGTTTTTGGTGATAACTCGACTTTTTATCAGAATTTTCCGCGGAGCTGCCAGGCATAAACTTGTTCATCAGGTGATGTTGTTCGAATGCCTGCTGGAGCGGAAATCGATGTTCTGCCGCGCAAGCGAGCGTTCGAACTTCAGGGCACCGGAGCCTTGTGCAAAGAGGAGACGCGGGCTATGAACGTTGCGCTGGACAGGATAGACCTTAGCATCCTGAGTGAACTTCAGGAGGACTCAAGTTTGACGAATCTCGAACTGGCGGCTCGAGTCAACCTGTCGCCCTCTCCCTGTCTCGTCAGGGTCAGAAATCTGGAGCGTCTCGGTGTAATCAGCCGACGCGTCGCCGTGCTCAATGCGTCCCTGCTCGGCCTGGGCATCATGGCCATCGTCGAGATCAGTCTGGAGCGGCAGGGCATGCAGGCGCGGGAGAGTTTTGCCGACACGGTCAGAGGCATCACCGAAGTCATGGACTGCTTCATGATGACCGGGCAAACCGACTATCTGCTGCGGGTGGTGGCGAGAGATCTCGTCGAACTCGAACACATCATCACGCACAAGCTGACGTCGCTTCCCGGTGTGGCCAGCGTTCGCTCGAACGTCGTCCTGAAACGGCTTGCCAACAAGACGACGCTTCCCATCGACAAGACGCGGCCTATCCAGATTCATGGACTGGCGCAGGCGTCGTGATCACATCGCGTAAGGTGCTCTCATGAGTAACGCAATGTCCGCCGGCCGGCCGGCAGATTCGCGCGCCGACATCGCAACGGCGTTGGAGATTATCGAAGAAGCGCGCGCCGGGCGGATGTTCATTCTGGTCGACGACGAGGACCGTGAGAACGAAGGCGACCTCGTCATTCCCGCGCAATTCGCCACGCCCGACGCCGTCAACTTCATGGCGACGCATGCGCGCGGCTTGATCTGTCTCGCGATGACTCGCTCGCGCTGCGAATCGCTGGGTTTGCATTTGATGAGCCGAATCAACGGTTCGCGGCACGAGACGGCCTTCACGGTGTCGATCGAGGCGCGTGACGGTGTGAGCACCGGCATCTCGGCGGCCGACCGCTCCCGCACGATTTCGCTGGCGATCAATCCGGAAACGGGGCGAGACGAGCTCGTTTCTCCCGGACACGTCTTTCCGCTCATGGCGCGCGACGGCGGCACGCTCGTGCGCGCGGGCCACACCGAGGCGGCGGTAGATATCGCCCGGCTGGCCGGGCTCGCACCGGCCGGTGCGATCTGCGAAATCATGAACGACGACGGCACCATGGCGAGGCTGCCGGACCTCATCGCCTTTTCACGGCGGCATCAGCTGAAGCTGGGCACGATCGCCGATCTCATCGCGTATCGCCGACGAACGGAACGGCTCGTCGAGGCCGTTGAACACGGGAGCTTCACCGAGCCGAATGGACGGCATTGGCGGATCGTGGTCTACCGGAACCGGATCGATCAGGTCGAGCATATCGCCTTCGTCATGGGCGATCTACGGGGCGCCGACCCCGTTCTCGTGCTCATGCATGCGATGGATACCATGAACGACGTCATCGGCGGTCACCACCTCGCGTCCCTGCGCGGCGCGGCGCGTTTGCTGGAGAACGAGAATCGCGGCGTCATCGTGGTGATCCGCGAATCCCGCCCGACGGCCGTGTCCGAGCGGGTGCGTGCCATGATGCATCCCAAGCCTGCCGAGCCGGAACTGCGCGATTACGGAATAGGCGCGCAAATTCTCACCGAACTCGGCGTGAAGAACATGATCCTGCTCTCCAATCATGAAAGAACGATCGTGGGCCTGGAGGGCTACGGTTTGAACATGGTCGAGCAGAGAAAAATAGAGCGAATTCACGACGATCAGGAAGTTTGACGCCATCCGGTCGCGCCGCCGTGCCGATGCAGAAATCGGGTCGTCCCGTTCCGATCGCGGGAGCGTTGTTCCGGATGAAGTCGTGACGCTCATCGCAGGGCGTTTCGTGACCATAAAAGCAACTGGAGGAGAGATGAGACACGCAGAAAACCCCGACATCGTCGGCGCGCGCGCGAGCGCCGTGGCCGCGGGGCGGCCCGCATGAAAACGACGGCGGAAAATCCCTATACGATCGGACTCGAGCGCGACCCGGCGAACTTCATTGCCTTGTCGCCGCTGACGTTTCTCGAACGCGCCGCGTCCGTCTGGCCGGAGCGCACGGCCATCGTGCACGGCACGATACGCCGCGACTGGGCCGAAACCTACCGGCGGTGCCGGATGCTCGCCGGCGCGCTGCGCGGGCGCGGCATCGGCAACGGCGATACGGTGGCGATGATCGCGGCCAATACGCCCGAACTGTTCGAGGCACATTTCGGTGTACCGCTTTGCGGCGCTGTCCTGAACACCATCAACACACGGCTCGATGCCGACACGATCGCGTTCATTCTCGGCCACGGCGACGCGAAGCTGCTGATCACCGACCGCGAATTCTCCTCGACGGTGAAGAAGGCCCTGGCACGGCTCGGCCGCGCCATTCAGGTCATCGACATCGACGACCCACAGTTCGGAGAAGGCGATCTGCTCGGCGAAAAAGACTACGAGGCGTTGCTGCAGGAGGCCGCGCACACAGAATTTTCTGTCGCGATGCCGGAAGACGAATGGCAGGCCATATCGCTGAACTACACATCCGGCACGACGGGCAATCCCAAGGGCGTCGTGTATCACCATCGCGGCGCATATCTGAACGCAGTATCGAACGCACTATCGTGGCATCTGGACGAGGACACGACCTATCTATGGACCTTGCCGATGTTTCACTGCAATGGCTGGTGCTTTCCGTGGACCATGGCGTTGGTGGCCGGCACCAGTGTTTTTCTGCGCCATACGCGGGCCGAGCGGATTCTCGCCGCCATCCGCACCGAGGCGGTCACGCATTTTTGTGCGGCGTCCGTAGTGTTGAACATGATCAATAACGCCGCGCCGGAGCTGAAAGCCGGCATCCGTCATGGAGTCAAGGTCATGACCGGCGGTGCGCCGCCGCCCGCTTCGGTGATCGCCGGCATGGAGCGCATGGGCTGGGACGTGACGCACGCCTACGGGTTGACCGAGTCCTATGGGCCGGTCGTGCAATGCGTGTGGCGCGACTCGTGGAATGCACTCGATCTCGATGCGAAAGCGCGGCTCAAGGCCCGCCAGGGAGTGCGCGGCCCCGCTCTCGAGGCAGTGATGGTAGCCAGCCCCGATACGCTGGAGCCTGTTCCAAAAGACGGGCAAACGCTCGGCGAGGTATTTCTGCGCGGCAACAACGTGATGAAGGGCTACCTGAAGAATTCGGACGCCACCGTGGAGGCATTTTCCGGCGGGTGGTTTCACACGGGCGATCTCGCGGTATGGCATCCCGATGGCTACCTGGAAATCAAGGATCGCTCGAAGGACATCATCATCTCGGGAGGCGAAAACATTTCGTCGATCGAGATCGAGGACATACTGTATTCCCATCCCGCCGTTCTGGAGGCGGCAATCGTCGCGCGTCCCGACGACAAGTGGGGCGAGACACCTTGTGCTTTCATCGCGCTCAAAGACGATTCGGCGGTGACCGAAGCGGACATCATCGCGTTTTGCCGCGAGCGGCTGGCACATTTCAAGGTGCCCAAGACCATCGTGTTCTCGCCGCTGCCGAAGACAGCGACCGGCAAGATCCAGAAGTTCCACTTGAGGGAGCGGGCGCGCCAGCTGTGAAAGGGGCGGCGGCGTAGCGCCAGCCGCCGCGTTTCGATCAGCGCGAGGACGCCTCCTTCTGGTCCACGCGAAACTTGCCGGGACTTTGTCCCATGGTCTTCTTGAACATGGTGATGAACGAGTTCGGACCTTCATAGCCGAGCTCGAGCGCCACTGCGTGAACCGACGCGCCTGCCGACAATCGCTGAAGCGCAATGATGATATGCAGACGCTCGCGCCAGCGCCCGAAGGTCATGCCGGTTTCGCTGCGTACCAGCCGCGCGAGCGTACGTTCGCTCATCGCATATCGGCGCCCCCATTCCGCGATCGTGCTGCGGTCGGCGGGGTTGTCGAGCAACGCCGAAGCGATCTGTTGAAGCCGGGGATTGTCGGAGATCGGGAGAAAGACGTCGTCGGGCGCCAGCAGCGCGAGCTGATCCAGCAGCACTCTGGCGAGCCGGCCCACCGGGCCGTCCTTCGGATAGTCGGGCGGAAACCTGGCCAGTGAACGGATCAACTCGCGGATGAGCGGCGTGATCGTAAAGCTGCGGCAGTCGGTGGGCAGGCCGGCCTCGTCGGGCGGAATGAAGATGACGTACAGCTTGGCGAAATCGGAAGCATGATTGCTGTGCGGAATGCCGCCCGGAATCCACACCGCGCCGTTGGGCGGGACGATCCACCATCCGCTCGGCGATCGGCACATGACCGACCCGCTCAATGCGACGACCAATTGCCCCTTGCGATGAACGTGCATCGGCAGCTCATCCTCTTTTCCGCTCGTCTCCAGGAGAACGGAAATGACCGGCAAATCGACGGAGTCCGGATCGAACGGCTGATAGTTGATCTTCACCGGGTCTGTCATGGCTCGCGAAGCGGACATGCCGATTTCAGGATTGTTGGGTTCCACGGTTCACTCGCTTTCTGCGCCTGCCTGGCCTCGGTGAATTCATGTATCGCCGCCCTCGGTGCAACATACGGTGGGCCATCCGACTGACGCGATTTTAATCCGCCGAATCAACGATGGCGCCGGCAAATCAAAATTAAATTTGGCCCCGTCGGACCTACACTGACTCGATGTAAATTCACGAGACATCAGGTATGAAAACCGACGAATTGATTTGCACACGGATCGACGCGGACGTCGTGCAACTGACGATCGACCGGCCGCCGGCGAACGCACTGAACGAACCGCTCATCACCGCATTGATGTCCGTCTTCCGCGACTTCGCTCGACACGACGTGCCACCCGGCATCGTGTTCACCGGGGCGGGAGAGAAGTTCTTTTGTGCCGGCGGCGATATCAATGAAGTGGCGGACCATGAGCTCGCCCTGTCGCGCATGGAAGCGTTCCACGCGTTCCTGGCGCAACTCGAGCAGTATCCGAGCCCGCTCGTGTGCGCGGTCAACGGCTATGCAGTGGGTGCCGGATTCGAAATGGCGCTGCATGCGGACTACGTCGTCGCGTCCGCTGAATCCCGGCTAGGATTTCCCGAGATCAATCACGGCCTGTTGCCCGCGGCAAAAGGCATGCGCCACGCAGCGGCCCTGCTGGGTCGGCGTGCCGCGCGTTCGCTGCTTTTCTCCGGTGAACTGATCACGGCCGGAGAAGCGTTGGCGATAGGCGCGGTGGACGCGATCTCCGCGCACGATGAAACGCTGAGAGACGCGCTGGCCAAATGCCGCGCGCTTTGCGCCAAAGATCGCCAGCTGTTCGCCGCCATCAAGCGAACGCTGCGCGAGAGTCCACGGATGAACGACGAAGCTCTGCTGCAGATGACGCTCGATGACCTGCGTGGATATCTCGGCAACGCGCGGACCGCGGACGCAAGATCCAGATTTCTGAACCGCAATAAGAAGGCCTGATCGTGAGCAATCTCAAACTGCCGGAAACGCTGCATCTTGCGCGCATGACGTATGAGGGCGTGGCGGCCGCATTGGCCACGCAGTTCGATCGCGTCATCATTCCTTGCGGCGCAATCGAGCAGCACGGCCCCCATCTGCCGCTGAGCATGGATGCCGATCATGCTGACGCGCTGGCCGTGGAAATCGCCACGTTGCTGGGGCGAACCCTGATCGCGCCGACGATACGAGTGGGATGCTCGAAGCACCACATGGCCTTCCCGGGCACGATCTCGTTGCAGGAGCACACGTATGCCGCGCTCTGCCACGATTACTGCGTGAGCCTCGCGGCACATGGATTCAAGTGCATCTATCTGTTCTCGGCGCATGTCGGTAACTTCAATGCCCTTCATGCGATGTTGCCGGAATTGCGACAGGCCGTCGGGCCAGACGTCCAGGTGCTTGCCTATACGGATCATCAGGCGTGGCTGCGCGAATGGCGACTGGCCGTCGAGGAAGCCGGCGGCGATCCGGAATCCGTGGGCGGACACGCAGACATCGCCGAAACCTCCCTGATGATCCACCTTGATCCGGACAGTGTGCGACTCGCTCGACTCACGGCCGGCCACGTGGGCGCCATGACGACCGAGCAATTGAACCGGATGTGGAAGGAAGGCGTGGCGTCGATCTCCCGAAACGGCGTGCTGGGCGATGCGCGAGGATCGTCACGCGAGATCGGCGAGGCCTGTTTGCGTGCGACCGCGAGGCTTCTCGCGTCGGCATTTGCGGCCGAATCGTCGACCTAGAAAAAGACGGAGAGCCGGCAGCATGATCTGCCGGTATCGGCAAGGTTGCGGCATGAAAAGAATAAAAAATGCTGCGGGATGTGCGGCAATATTTATTCACGGAAACAAAAGAGACATCAAGGCAGAAAAGGCATCCGGATGGATGAGTATCGCTATCCAATCTGGATGGGCTGTTTCTAAATCAAGTTAAACGACGATGTTAATTGGTTGGCGGCGTGACACTGCCCGAACCTCGGCAGCCGTTCGCGCGCGCCGTGAATTTTCGAATTACGACTGTCAAGGAAAAGAAAATGCCATTGAAATTCGGTTTTTGGTCCGAGCAGGAGACGCAGGTCGGGCATAGCTACTCGAACAGGCTTCGCGAGCTGGTTCGCGAAGCGCGCTTCGCCGAGCAAATGGGTTTCGACTTTGTTGCGTTGTCGGAGCAGCACTTTGCGCTTGGCGGCGTGTCGAGTTCGGCGCCTGAAGTGGTGTTCGGTTATCTCGCGGCCGTCACTTCGCGAATCAAGCTGCGTCCTGCCGTGGCGCTGATGCCGAAGGCCATCAATCACGCGCTGCGTACCGCGGAACGGCTGGCGGCCACCGACATCCTCTCCGAAGGCCGGATGGAGATGTATTGCGGGCGCGCGAACACGACGATCGCAATGCGCGCGTTCAACGTATCGCCGGAGGAAACCCTGCCGCAAATGGAAGAGGGCATGGCGCTGTTGCGCAAAGCGATGCGTGAGGACGTGTTCACCTTCGAGGGAAAGTATTACCAGGTGCCGCCCCGGTCGCTCGTGCCGAAGCCGTTGCAAAAACCGTATCCCGTCCTCGGCGTTGCAGCCACCAGTGCGAACAGCCATGCCTGGGCCGGCTCGGAAGGTCTCGCGGTGATGAGCCATGCGATTTATCAGGGATGGGAGAAACAGAAGGGGCTGCTGGACACCTACTGGAACAGCTGGAAGCGCGATGAGACCGGGCCGTTGCACAAGCCGCGCGCCGGCATGCCGATCTTCATCGGTATCGGCAAGACCGACCAGGAAGCGAAGGACATTTACGCCGGCGCGATCATGAACTATGCGCGCATCTCGACCGATGCGTATCCGCGGCTCGCCAAACTCGCCGACAACTACGCATACATGGCCGAAAGCGTGCCCGCGATGCAGCGCGCCGCCGAAGATTGGGACTACCTGCTGAACGAATCCGCCACCACGGTGTGCGGAAGCCCCGATACCGTCATCCGTCAGTTGGAGCAATACGAGAAGCTCGGAATCGACGAGGTGCTGCTGCATATCGACTCGGTGCCGCACGAGCAGATCATGTCGACGATCGACATGGTGGGCCGTTACGTGATTCCGCATTTCAACGATCGCAACAATATCGTCCGCCCGACCGACGAGTTGCTCGAGAAGATTCGCGCCATGCGTCCGCAGGCCGCCAACCCGAAGCAAAGTCAAGGATGAACCTATGAATACGTCTTCGCGCTATCAGTATCTGAATGTCGAACAACGGTCCTCCGGTGTCGCGATCGTTACGATGAATCGCCCGGAAATCCTGAACGCCATCAATTGGGACATGCACGACGAACTCGAACGGGTATTCGTCGAGCTGGATCACGACAAAGCGGTCAAGGCGATCGTGTTGACCGGCGCCGGTCGCGGGTTCTGCTCGGGCGGCGACCAGAAGTCGATCGACAACGGCAATATCCCGTCGGCGACGCGTGGTGGCCGTCACCTCATAAGAAACATGCTGGAGGTCGAGGTGCCGATCGTGGCGGCGGTCAATGGCGTGGCCGTGGGCCTGGGCGCGACGCTCGCGCTGTTCTGCGACATGATTTATGCGAGCCCGACCGCACGGTTCGCCGATACGCACGTCAATGCCGGTGTCGTCGCGGGCGACGGCGGTGCGGTGATCTGGCCGCTTCTGCTCGGGCCGGTCCGCGCGCGGCACTATCTGATGACGGGCGACTTCGTCAGCGCGGAGGAAGCGCTGACGATGGGGATGATCAACAAGATCGTCGAAAGCGACAAGCTGCTGGAGGCGGCGATCGATTACGCGGAACTGCTCGCGAGCGGCCCGCGCGACGCGATCGTCTGGACGAAGTACTGCGTCAACAAGCTCGTCAAGCAGAATGCCCATCTGCTTCTCGACACGTCGATCGCTCTGGAGACGATCACGTTCAATTCCCCCGAGCGCCGCGAAGCGGTGGCTTCGTTTACCGAAAGGCGCAAGCGCTTTGGAGACAACTGGAAATGAGCGCGGCACCGTGGACTTCCGGCAATCAATTCGCGACCACCACCATTCCGGCCTTGCTGATCGAGCGCGTGAAGAACGACGCCGACGCAAACGCGTTCTTTCAGAGGCGTGCCGGAGCGTGGGTGCCCACCACCTGGAAGGGCTATGCGAACGCAGTCTGTTCCGTATCCGCAGCCCTCGGCGCGGCCGGTGTCGCACGAGGCGATCGGATTGCCATCATGGGCGACGTATCGCAGGAGTGGCTGATTGCCGACATGGCGACGATCTGCTCGGGCGCGGTGACGGTAGGCGTCTATTTCACCGCGTCGGTCGAAGAGGTGCGCTACTACCTGGAGGATTCAGGGGCGACACTCGCTTTTGCCGGAAGTGCCGAACAGCTTCGGGTCATGAAAGCGGCCGATACGTCCAGCCGGCTCCTCAAGATCGTGGTGCTCGATCCGGACTGGAAGCGCTCGCCTGACGAAACCGGCATGAATGTCGTTTCACTCGCCGAGTTCGCGTCGCATTTTGACGGCGACGAAGTCGCTTATCTGCGTGAGCAGTCAGAGCTTGCGCGGCCGACGGACCTGGTGAGCCTGGGTTACACCTCGGGAACCACGGGGGCGCCGAAAGGCGCGATGCTGACGCACGTGTCGATGCTCGCGGGCGCGTTCACGTGGCCGACCTTCTGTCCGGCGATATTGTCCGAACCGCAGCGCATGGTGATCCATCTGCCGCTTTCGCACACGGTCGCGCGCATTCAGGCGACGACGCTGCCGTTGATCGCGAAGACGGTACCTTACTTCGTCGACGTGTCGGCCGATTTCGCGAAGTGCATTCAGGAAGTCAGACCGACGTCCTATATGGCGCCGCCGCGCTTCTATCAGAAGTTCGCGACCCAGATCATCAACCACGTGAACGGCAGCAGCGAAGCCGAGCGGAGAAACTACACGCTCGCGCTCGGCATCGCGCGGGAAGTGCTGGCCGATCGCCAGGATGCAGGCACGGGCGACCCGTTCAAGGAACAGCTCTACGCCATCTGCCGTGAGCACGTGTTCAAGCCGTTGCTGGCCAGAATCGGCTTCGACGATTTGCGCTATCCGTACACGGCCTCCGCTCCGGTGCCGCCCGAGGTCGTCACGCTGTTTCAGTTGTGGGGCGTCAACCTGAAAGAGAATTACGGGCAAACGGAGATGGTCGGCGGCAACCTCGCGCAGGTGACCGACTGGTCGAGGCCCGGCAACTCCGGCGTCCCGCTCGACGACCCCGCCTGGGAAACCCGCGTGTTGCCGGACGGCGAAATGATCGTTCGGGGGCCGGGGCTGTTCATCGGCTACTGGAACAAGGAAGCCGAAACGAAGGCCGCGCTGCGGGACGGCTGGCTGTACACCGGCGATATCGTCGACGTCGGCGCGGACGGGTCGTACAAGCTGATCGATCGAAAGAAGGAGCTCATCAATACGGCCGCCGGCAAATCGATCAGCCCGGTGCAGGTCGAAAACGAACTGCGCCAGAGTCCGTACATTACCGAGGCACTCGTGATCGGCGAAGGGCGCAAGTATCTGACGGCGTTGATCGAAGTCGACGGCACGCTCGCCATGGACTGGGCCAGGACGCACGACCCGTCGGTCACGCAGTACGCCGATCTGGCCAGTTCGCAGCCCGTTATCGACCTGATCCGTGAAGAAGTGGAAAAGGCAAATGCGAGGTTGGCGCGCGCGGAGCAGATCAAGGCGTTCAGGATATTCCCCGAGGAACTCACACCGGAAAACGGCGTGATGACCGCCACGCGCAAGAAACGCCGCAAGGCATTGATGGCACGCTACGCGCACATTATTGCCGGCCTTTACGACGATGCCGAAGAGCAGTTGATCAAGGAGCAGCTCGTCGGTTCAGGGACAGCAGCGTCCGTTCACCGGCAATAGGAATCGCCGGCAGCGCAATTGGCCACGAGAACCCGTCGACGGTGCGGCGTGGGTGATGAACGGTGCAACGCCACGGGTACTTCACCACGCATGCTTCATGCAAGGACCCGTGGCGCGCCGCCACGAAGCCGCACCGCCGTTCCGTCCACCGAGAGAGGTACCGCCGTGATAGCACTTTCCCCCGACCGCACGACCTTCCGCGAAGCCATGTCCCGTATCGGCGCAGCGGTGAATATCATCACCACCACGACACCTTCCGGCGATGTCGGCATGACGGTGTCCGCGGTGTGCTCCGTCACCGACGATCCTGCTACGGTGCTCGTTTGCATAGACCGGTCCAGCCGTCAATATGGACACTTCAGCAAGGCGGGCATCATCTGCGTCAACGTTCTTTCCCATGAGCACGAGATGCTTGCACCGATCTTCGCGGGCAAGGGCGATGTCCAGATGACCGAGCGCTTCACGTACGGCGAGTGGATCCGTCTCGTCACGGGTGCGCCGGTGCTGGCCACAGCGGCCGCGAGTCTCGACTGCACGGTGGACCGGAGCATCGACATCGGCACACATACGGTCTTTTTCTGCGCCGTGCAGGCGCTACATCTCGGCTCCGCGTGTACGGGCCTCGTCTATCACGGGCGCGCTTATCATCGGCTGCCGCAGCAGCATGCGTGACACGGCGCGGCCGTTCCCCAGCGACCACAAGGCCAGGCCGATTGTTGCCGTTCGAAGTTTCTGCTGACAGTGTCCGCCGATACTGCTGATGGGTGCGTTTGCGGTGGCGTAGTCAGCAAAGGACGAGAGCTACACCGGGACGATGGAAGTCGATGGTGGGCTGCCCCGGCGTTATACAAATAGCCGGTCTTCCGATGTAGAGCGATGACCTGGTGTAGGCGTTCATTATTAGCGCTAGCCGTGTTCAGAAACGTTGCTAGCGGAAATTCTCAAAGAAGCCTCGGCGAACAGGGACTTTTTGAAGCTTTCTGGCGGCTGCTTAGCCGTTGCGTTTCTGCAACGGAAACTTGGCCAATGTTCACTAACGTTGCTAGCACGTTGCACGTGTTCTTTAATACTGCTAGCGCACGTGTCGCGTGGATTGATAGGGATCCATATGGCTTCGATCGAAGAGCGGGCCGCTCGAGCAGCGAAGATTGCGTCCGTGCTTCGACCGCTTGGCAACGGCGTGCTTTCCCGACAGCAGGCTGAACGAGCAGCACAGCTATTAGGCGTTCACTGCACCACCGTATATCGCCTGCGTCGACGTTTCCTCGCAGATCCGGTCGCCAGCACATTAGAGCCAAGGCAGCCGGGTAGGGCGACCGGGGGCAGACTGGACGCCGCCGTCGAATGCGTCATCGACGAGGCCGTGCACGAATGGCTCCCTGATCAGCGACACCTTGCGCATCCTGCAACTGATCTTGTACTTGAGGTGAAACGTCGCTGCAGCGTTGCAGGTCTATCGCCTCCAAGCAGGTCAACAATTGCTCGACGGTGGCTCTCCTATCGCGAGCAGGATGCTTTGGCACGAGCTGCGCTCCCGAACGCTGCAGTTGCCCCTGGCACATTCCAGGTCCGACATCCGTTAGATATCGTGCAGGTTGATCACACGCAAGCGGACATCCTGCTCGTTAGCGAACTGGACGGACAGATTATCGGTCGACCGTGGCTGTCTGTGGCTCTCGACGTTGCTACGAGATGTGTGCTTGGCTTTTATGTCGCAATGGAGAGGCCGGGGGCTGCGACGGTAAGCTTGCTCCTCTCGCGCGTAGTTCTGCGCAAAGAGCCGTGGCTCGAAAGACTAGGCGTTGAGGCTGACTGGCCGATGCGCGGTATCCCTCGAACGCTGCATCTTGATAACGCGGCCGAATTCAAAAGCCGTGCCCTTCGCAGTGGATGCCGCGAGTACGGCATTGAACTGATGTACCGACCGGTGGGCAAGCCGCACTTTGGTGGCCACATCGAGCGGCTGAACAGGACCTTGATGGAGCGCGTACGTGGCCTCCCTGGTTCGACTGGATCGTCAGTCAAAGGGCGCAAGGCGCGCCAGGCCGAAAAGACAGCTTCGCTTACGTTGAAGCAGTTCGAGCAGTGGCTGGCTGTCGAGATCGGTAGGCGTTATCACTGCGGCCCCCACCGCGGTTTGTTGGGACTTCAGCCCGCGCAAAAGTGGCAGGAAACATGGCGAGCAGCGGATTCACGATGCTTGCCAGCTCAACCGGATGCCGAACTGAAGTTTCTGATCCGGTTCCTGCCAGTCGCATCCCGGACCATTCAGCGGGACGGCCTCAAGCTCTTCCTGATCCGCTATTGGCATCCCTTGTTCGCGGCATGGCGGGAAACACGCCGGTCCGTGACGGTCCGCTATCACCCAGAAGACCTCTCGCGCATCTTCGTAAGCGCTGGCAGAGGCAGTTTCGTTGAAGTGCGATACGCGGACTTGCGTCGGCCTCCCATCTCGCTGTTCGAACAGCGAGCAGCTTTGCGAGCTATCCGGGCTAGGGGACAACGGGCAGTATCGGAGAGGGAGATATTCGAGACTGTTGAGCAGCAGCGACAACTGGTCGTCACTTCCCAGCGGGCTACTCGAGCGCGACGCCGCATGGCACGTCAAGCTGGCGGTTTGGTTCCGAAGAGCAGCATCGAAGATCTCTCACTCACTGAACAGCGGCAGGTCGAGCAGGTAAACTACGACGCACCAGTTACCGCGTATGACGTTGAACAGTGGTAGGGGGCCAGCATGAAGCAAGATGATTTCGCGCATCTGCTACCCGCAGCAAGAGATCAGGTCCTACTCGGAAAAGAGGATCGCATAAAGAGTCTGCTACGTGACCGGTGGATCGACTATCCCCGAGCGACTGAAGCCTTACAGCTACTGCAGCGGCTCTATGACACGCCGAGACGTGAGCGCATGCCGTGTCTTCTGCTGCACGGCGACTCGAACATCGGGAAAACCAAGATAACGGCCAAGTTCAGGCGAGCGCACCCCAGCGAGTTCGACGAGAGAACCGGGGTAGAGCGGTGTCCGGTCGTGAGCGTACAGATGCCTCCCACCCCCGATCAGCACCGCTTTTACGCCGCCTTGCTCTTTGAGCTCGGTGCGCCACATAACCCCGCTGCAGGGCTTGCCACACTCGAGCGGCTCGCTCGCGACATCTTGCGGCGGATGTCGCCGCAGATGCTAATCGTAGACGAGGTCCATCACCTGCTCGCCGGAACCTACCGTGAGCAACGCGCCTCTTTGAACCTTCTAAAATACCGAGCCAACGACCTGCAGATTAGCATGGTCCTTGTCGGTACGCGCGATGCCGTTCTAGGGCTTCAGACCGATTCACAGATGATCAGCCGCTACAGACCATTCGAGATCCCAAGGTGGAGGGAAAGTGAAAGTCTTCGCAGGCTCATGGCTGCGTTCGAGAAAGTCTTGCCGCTACGAAAACCATCGAATCTGTCGCGACGTGAGATTGTCCAGCTCGTTCTCGAGATAAGCGGAGGGCTGACTGGCGCCATATCTACGATCCTCAACGAAGCAGCAGAGTTGGCGATCAGGAACGGTGACGAGTGCATCGATATCGCTCACCTAGAACGAGTTGCCCGCGCGTATGTCTGACACCCACCGGCCGTGGCCCATCGCACCTCGCCCCTTCCTGGAAGAGGCGTTTGGTAGCTGGTTGGGTCGAATCGCGGCGCGGTATCAGACGAGCGTAGACCTGATCTGGGAATCGGGCACAGGCGTAGCGATGCCTAGCCTGACCAAGGCCGGCTGGATCCTCTTTCCCCCAGTTCCATCCGCAACTCTGAGCCGTCTATCTCGCGTAGCGCGGCTCAACGATGGCATTCTGAGCATGATCCAGACGCCGCATGAGTGGGTCTTCGACCAGAAGTACTTGGTGTATTGCTTCAGATGTCTTGTTCTGAACGACGCCGATGTCACTGCATCACGGTGGAAGAGGGAGTGGCTCGATCCGTCAGCCGACTACTGCCGGGTGCACCACAGCCTGCTCGAGACTGTTCCGCAATCGATTTTCGCCAGAGCTCCGAATTTCGACGCCGCGCTGCGGGCGATATCACGTTATCGATGCCCACCGCTTAGGCTGAGCAAAACACTACGCTAGCAGTATTAGTGAACATTGCTAGCACTACTTTGGGCACGGCTAGCATTGATTGTGAACTGCTACACGAGCTGGCCGTGCCCGGCTTGCGCATCGGATTCAAATTCCGGTGGACCGCCCTCGGTGGTGGTGTAGCGACCGAGGCGAAAATCACGCAGCAAGCCCGCATGACGATCACGCCCGACCTGCCGCTGCCGTTTGACGCGCAAGCCGCCGCAAAGATCGGCGGATTGGTTATTGTGATCTCAGGCGCCTCTTGTCGTCATGCTCACTTTCGCACTGGGCGGCTGTTGAAATTCGGAGCGGTGACCTGGCCCACTCGATCAATCGCGCTGGCTGCGCGTTTTAGGTAGCATGCCGTGGAAGCAATGAAAAAGGGCTCCAACGGCATAAGCGATGGTCGCTTCACTGCCGCTGGAGCCCGTTCAGGGCCAGCCAGTTACTGGCCTGCGGCCAGTGCCTTAACCCTCTCGGTTGTTAGTGCGTTGCCGGCAATGCCCCAGTCACCGCTCTTTACTTCCTCAACGATAACCCAGGTAACGGGCCGCATGCTTTCGCCCTCGATCGACACCATGGCGTCGGTAAGGGTAGAAATGATCTTTTCCTTGTCGGCTGCGGAGAAAACGCCTTCGATGACTTTTACGTTAATGAGCGGCATAAGTGTTCCTTTGGTTCGTTTGAATTGATGCTGCTGTCTTGCCTTACGTCGGCTTGATTCAATGGTATTGCTTCACAATTGCATCTCGGATTCGTTCGAGGGACAGCCGAAGCTGCGCCCGCGGACACGCAAGATTGAGTCGCACTCTGCGGTCGCCGTTCTCGACGAACATCTCTCCGCCTTCCAGAACGACGCCTGATTTTTCAAGAAAGAAACGCGTGAGGTTGACTGAATCGTCGAAATAGGTCCGTAGGTCGATCCACGCCAGATAAGTCGCTTCCGGAACGCGAAATTTTGCTTTTGGCAAGTGATCGCTCAGAAAGTGTTGAGTCAGGGCGAAGTTCTCGTCCAGATACAGCCGCAGCGCATCCAACCACGGAGCGCCATCGCGGTACGCACCGATGGCGGCGGCGAGACTGAGCGGGTTCACGAACGGGTAGTGGCGCCGTTTCCATTCTGAGCGCAATTCCGGATCCGGGATGATGACGGTCGCGATCATCATTCCTGCCAGATTGAACGTCTTGCTAACGGCCATGCACGTGATGATGTCTGGGCTACCCGGGAACAACTTCGCCAACGGCGTGTGTGCATTTCCGGTTCTTAGCAAGTCGCAATGGATCTCGTCAGAAACAATCTTCACACCGTTTGCGATGCAGAGTTCACCCATTCGGCGCAGCTCGTCGCTTGTCCAGATCCGGCCGGTCGGATTGTGAGGGTGGCAGAGGAAAAAGAGCTTCACCGCCGGATCGCTAACTTTCGCTTCGAAGTCCTCAAAGTCGATCGAGTACTTGCCGTCGTCGGATGCGAGCATGCGTGACGTCACGAATTCGCGATCGCGCTGAAGCGCCGCGTGTTTGAAGTATCCATAGGCCGGCGTCAGACTAAGCACTTTGTCGCCGGGGCGGCACACATATTCTACGAGTGCGAAGAGGGCTGGTATGACGCCGAGTGAGACCTGCATTTCCTCGCGAGCGAAATGCCAGCTGTATCGTTGCGCACACCAGGAGTGGAAAGCCTGATAGAGCTGCTCGTCCAGGTCCGCCGTGTAGCCGAAGATGGGATGTTTGAGGCGCTCGGTAATGGCATCGATGGCGGCATCGGGGGCGGCGAATTGCATGTCGGCGACCCACATCGATATCAGCTCTTCTCTCGGCATCTCGAGTGCAAGTGCAGGTGCATCCGCTCCGAACAGATAATTCGCGAAACCTTCCTCCGCCATTGCATTTGTGTTGCGGCGGGAGATCGAGCGATCAAAGTTATAGCCCATACTGGATTCTCCATGTACGAAATCAAGCATTCAACGAGCCTCGCGCGATGCAGCTGTTGGTCTATCGCACCGACGGACGACGGCATATCCGCTTGACCTTTCGGTCCCATGACGCGCAACAGTTTCGAAGGCCTGCATTGACGTCGATGGGGAGTCTGAATGTGGCATGCAACCTGAGGCGACGCCTCGGCCGGTCCGGATCACGGTCGGCCGGCCAAGTTTCGCCAGATCTTCTGATGCTATTAAATGCCGATGGGAAGCACTTCGAACGACTTGGAAAAGTTGATTCGGAGACTTCCCATGCAAGCAGTCCGAGCCCGCCGTACCTCATCTCGCGTTCATGTCGGGGACCGGAATGATGCGTCGGCATTTCAGTCCGATTACGCGGTTTCCTGCTCGAAAGTCGGATAATCGGTGTAGCCCTTGGCACCAATGACGCCATAGAAGGTCGACCGATCGGGCTCCGTGAGCGGCCAACCGTTCTTCATCCGCTCCACCAAATCGGGATTGGAAATGAAGGCCGTGCCGAACGCGATCAGGTCAAGTTCTCCCTTCGCCAGTTCGGCTTCGGCGAGCTCCTGCGTGAAGCCGCCGGCGCCGATCAGCGTGCCTTGGTAGGCCTTGCGAAAGGCCGCACCAAAGCCATTCGGAGTACCTGCTGCAGAAATGGTCGTCTGATAGTTCAGGTGTACGAACGCCAGCTTCCGTTCGTTCAAGGCCGAGGCCATGCTCGCCCACGCATCCGCTTCCCCTTCGAAGGCCTCCATATCGTAGATGCGCCCGAACGGCGAGACCCGCACGCCCACCTTTTCACCGCCAATGGCGTCTGCCAGGGCGTCGATCGTCTCCAGCAAAAAGCGCTGACGATTAGCGATGGAACCGCCATATTGGTCGGTGCGGGTGTTCAGCGCGCTGCTCAGGAACTGGTCGAACAGGAAGGCATTGGCCGCCATCACTTCTACGCCGTCGAAGCCTGCGTCCATCGCCCGACGCGCGGATGCAACGAAGTCCTGAGTGACACGTTGCACTTCGTCCGTGGTCAGCGCACGCGGCACACTCGGGAGGACCGGGCCCTCCTTGCCGGGTTCTACCCACGCGTAGACCATGGTCGTGGTCGCCGGCACTTCGCCCGACGACACCGGAGCCGCATTGCCAGGCTGGATGGAAACGTGGGACAGCCGGCCAACGTGCCAGAGCTGGGCAAAGATTTTGCCGCCCTTTTTGTGCACGGCGTCGGTGACCTTCCGCCATCCTTCCGTCTGCTCGTCGGTGTACAGACCCGGCGTATACAGATAGCCTCGGCCCTCTTCGGACACCGGAAGACCTTCGGTGATGATCAAGCCGGCGGAAGCACGCTGCGCGTAGTAGAGCGCGGTGAGATCGTTGGGAATGTTATCGGGCGTACGCGTGCGCGTCATCGGTGCCATGACGACGCGGTTGGCGAGCTGCGTCCCGGAGAGATCGTAGGGCGTAAACAATTTACTCATCATGTTGCTCAAAATGTAGGTGCGCCAGGGCGCTGGTGAGTGTCGGGTTAAATGCGAAATGAAACGGATGGCTATCTAACAGCCGGGAATCTGCTTCACGCGCATTTCGGTCAGTCCGGAAAGAATCGATACCTTGTGAATGGGGGGCTGCCTAGTGAGCGCACCCGTCAATGCTGCAGCTCATGCCTCCGGTGTCTTCGCTTTCGTCCGGTACGTTCTCGGCGGAGTCGAACAACGCTTTTTCGAACACGGCAACTTCACGTGCGCCTGAGAGGTACGTTCGGTTGTTGAAGACAAACAGCGGAACGCCATTTGCGATTCGATTTGCCTCTGCTTCATCTCGCGCGATTTCGGACACCATCTCGCGATCGTCGAAGGAGAGCGACGCAGCAGAAATGCCGATGCTCTTCGCAAGGTCGATGAGCGCGGCTCTATCGAAGATGTCAATCCCGTCGGTCGTCGCGGCCCGGTAGATCGCTTCGATCATCCGTTGTTTGTCTTCGGACGTTTGGACACTTTTGACGAGTAGGTGCGCGTCGCTCGTATCGCCAAAGCGCATGGTCTCGAATCGGTAGTTCAGACCTTCCTGGGCTCCGGCCGAGCACACCGCATCCATCATTCTTTGCGCTGCTGTCGCGTTTCCGAACTTGGCATAAAGCGCGTCTGTAAAGCCGGTCGGAACCATGCCTCGCGCAAGACGGTAGGACTTGTGTGTCACGACCACGTCGACGTGCTGCGTCACGCCTTCTATCGCTTTTTCCAGGCGTCGTTTTGCGATCCAGCACCAGGGGCAGACAAAGTCCGACCACACTTCTACATTGACCCGCTTCATGTTTCATCCTCAGCTAGAAATTGCTGCCTCGTGGCGCTCCGCTCGCAGCGGTAGCGCCGGGTAGGACATTTACTCGCGACCGAGATGGTCCAGCGCGTCGAGGACATGAGTGCTATAGACCACAGCGGCGCCGGCATTGAGATTGATGGCGACACCAAGTGCTTCTGCGACTTCTTCCTTCGTCACACCGAGCTTGTTGGCTTCTGCCGCGTGAAAAGCGATGCAGCCGTCGCAGCGTGTTGTGACAGCGACTGCCAACGCAATCAGCTCTCGCGTCTTTGCGTCGAGATGATTTGTCTTGGCGCCGGCGGCACCGAGCAAACCAACGCCTTTGAGCGTGTCCGGGGTGTACCGTGCGAGTTCATGCACGCGACGGGTGACGGCGCCGATTGTTTCAGTCCAGTTTTCCATGGTTTTCTCCAAATAACAACCAACTAGTTGGTAGGGTAAATACTCAAATAAAAGAGCCATGTTCACGCGGAAAACGGCTCTGGCGCTGGGTGCAACGATGAATCGTTTGGGGAAGCGATCCCCTTTTTATGCTGCGGAGACGATGAGTCGAATGATGCCGCGGTCGAGCGTTTCGCCGTTCTTCATGGCCCACTCGACAAAGCTGGCTCCCTCTAGAACGCTCAATACCTGATACGCCTTCTGGCAGCTCCCCACACCGGCGGCGATCTCGCCGTCGCTGATGCCCTTGTCGATGACCCTGGTCAGCCAGCGCAGTTGCAGCTCGAAAAACCGGTGCGTGAGCTTCTGCAGTTCGGGCGGCAAAGCAGCCATCTCGGCGGCAAGCGCACCGCAGAGCGGGAGCAGGCTTCCATCACTGCTGGCGCGAAAGGTATCGAAAAATCCGTTCAAGCGGCCCCAGAAGTCCTCATTCTCGCGGTCGATTCGCTCGAACGCTTCCACCACTCTCGCGACATAGGCTTCCACAATCGCAACGCCCAGATCTTCCTTCGTCGGGAAGTGATGGTGAATGCTTGCCTTCCGGATGCCAACGGTTTCGGCCAGATCCGCATAACTGAAGGCGGCATAACCCCTCGAGCGCATCAGGCCTTCTGCAGCTTGAACCAACGCGTCGCGCGTACCTACTGCCATGCATCCTCCGGCACACTGCCATCTTCAATTGAACGAACCCAGCGAATCACTGCAAGCGGAGTCTACCTACTAGTTGGTTTTTTGTCAAGCATGACGGCGCATCTCGTCTTCGCAGCGGGCCAACCTTGCAGGGACGCCCCGCAAGCAGATGGTGGAGGAACGTGTCCCCAATTGCACTAACCGACCTCGTGCATTTTTTCATTGAGCGGGCAGAGCGGCAAATTCGTCCGATCAATCTCGAAGGAGCGTCACGACTACAAGGACGAGAAATGCCCTTGTGAAGCTACCAACTAGATGGTAGGCTTGCCGCGTGTTTGAACTTTTCCCTGCGCGAGAGCGCTCCTAGGAGGACCAGCAGATGACTACCCACCCGAACGGAATCGATGTGCCGGCTTTGCAGCAATTCGCGCAAGAAGTCGCCACGGACCCCACGAAGCGAAACGCGCGCTTCAACGTCAAGACGAAATGGGAACACCAGACGCGTTCCGTGGCGACTGTCAGCCACTATGAGCTGGGCGGGGTGACTCACCAGCGGCATTTCGAAATCGCAGCGGACGAACCCACCCAGCTTTTGGGCACGAATAGCGCGCCTAATCCGCAAGAGCTGCTCATGGCCGCGCTCAACGCTTGTTTGACGGTCGGATACGTGGTCAACGCCGCCGCGATGGGCATCACTGTCCACAGTCTGGAAATCGAGACCGATGGTGAGCTGGACTTGCGCGGTTTCCTCGGGCTCGACGAGAGCGTGAACCCGGGATACGACGAAGTGAGCTATGTCGTTCGCCTGCACACGGACGCTTCGCGCGAGCGTGTCGAGGAGTTGCACCAGGTCGTGACGAAAACTTCGGTCAACCTCGCGAATTTCTCGAAGGCGATCCGCATGGTCTCGACTCTCGAAGTCCGCGAAGGCTAACCAGCGGAGGTACTTGCGATACCGGCCGCGTTCTGCGTTCTGCGTTCTCCGCGAGGCGAGCTGATTCATGGACGCGGCAAGACGAGTAATGTCCGCGTTGGCGCGGCCGCGCATGCGGAACTGATCCAGACATTTAAATTAAGGAAGCCAAAATGAATGATTTTTCCGGTAAGAAACTTCTTGTCGTCGGTGGCACCAGCGGTATCGGGCTCGCAACGGCCAAACAAGTGCTGAAAAGCGGCGGTAGCGTCGTCTTGACGGGAAACAGGAAAGACAAAGCTGAAGCGGTCCGTGCCGAACTGAGCGGGCTCGGTCCGGTCTCCGTGATTGCGGCGAACCTCATGACCGAGGAAGGCATGAACGCCATCCGCTCGGAGATCAACGCGAATCACAAAGATATCTCGCTTCTGGTGAATTCTGCGGGCATCTTTGCTCCGAAGGCCTTCATCGACCACGAAGAATCTGATTACGACATGTACCTGTCGCTCAATCGTGCCACTTTCTTCATTACGCGGGACGTGGTCAGGAACATGCTCGCTGCGAAGCTCCAAGGCGCTATCGTGAACGTCGGGTCGATCGGAGCCCAGGCAGCGCTGGGCGACTCCGCGGCATCGGCGTATTCCATGGCAAAAGCAGGTCTGCACGCGCTCACGCGCAATCTCGCGATTGAACTCGCCGATGCGGGTATCCGAGTGAATGCTGTCTCGCCGGCGATCGTACAGACGTCGATTTATGAAGGCTTTATGGCGAAGGAAGACATTGCCGGTGCGATGAAAGCGCTCGAGTCGTTTCATCCGCTCGGACGCGTCGGTACGCCCGAAGACGTTGCAAACACGATCGTCTTCCTTCTTTCAGACAAGACCTCGTGGGTAACCGGTGCCATCTGGAATGTGGATGCGGGGGTGATGGCCGTGCGCAAATGATGGCTGTTTGGATGTACGCGCGCTAGCAGTACATGGGCGACGGAAACGTGATGAAGGAGGGGCTACCGCTGCCTCCAGCGGTGCTCCAACAGGACATTGAAGGCGTAGTCGGCGACTTCATGGACGGCGAGCAAGGAGTGTGCGATGCGATTTGCAGTCTATAAAACGGATGGGCACCGCGGCATCGCGGTGGAGCACGGCGGGCGATGGTTCGGGCTGACCGCCGAGGACACCGCCTATCCGGGCGATCTGGATGCGCTGCTGGCGCACGGCGCTGATCTTGCCGAAGTGGGCGCGCTTCTCGCGCGCGGCGCGCCGGTCGATCTCGAGGCGGTGCGCTTGCTGCCGCCGTTCGGACGGTCCGGCAAGATCGTCTGTGTCGGATTGAACTACCTCGACCACTCGACCGAGACCGGGTTTGCGAAGCAGGCCTATCCGACCGTGTTCGCGCGGTTTGCGTCGAGCCTGATCGGCCATGGCGACCCGATCGCGCTGCCGGCGCAATCGTCCCAACTCGACTACGAGGGCGAACTAGTGGCGGTGATCGGCAAGGGCGGACGCAGCATCGCGCGCGAGCGGGCGCTCGATCATGTTGCCGGCTATTCGATTTTCAACGACGCCACGCTGCGTGATTACCAGTTCCGCACGCCGCAATGGACGATGGGTAAGAACTTCGACGGGACGGGGGCATTCGGGCCGTGGTTCGTCACGGCCGACGAACTGCCGCGCGGCTGCAAGGGGCTGAAGATCCAGACGCGCTTGAACGGTGCGGTCGTGCAGGAGGCATCGACGTCGGACATGATTTTCGATGTCGAGACGCTGGTCGTGCTGCTGAGTGACGTGATGACGCTGCAGGCCGGCGATGTGATCGTCACGGGCACGCCTGCCGGTATCGGGATGGCGCGCGAACCGCAGCTCTGGATGAAAGCCGGAGACGTGTGCGAAGTCGAGATCGAGCGGCTCGGCGTGTTGCGCAACCCGGTCGCGTACGTGGGGACGGTCCGGCGCGACGCTTGACTTACGCGCATGGTGCTCTGCGCCCGGCTCGCAGGCGTTGTCAGGCAGGTTCTCTACATGCGAGGAGAGGCGGACGCGCGCGTAGGGTGCCGTGATCGTGAGCGTGACAACAGACAGAGGTGCCTGTCACGTTCGGACAGTCTTCTGAGATTTTAAGTGGGACGTCCGATGCGGTTATGCTGGTGATTTAGTCGCAGGCGAAGGATGATTACCCGTCGACGCAAAGAAGTCTGCTGGCTCGTCCGGCCTGGCGAAGTGCCTCCCGTATCTGAAAGATCGACTACAAGAGCTTGATCGGTAAAACGCGATTTGATTCCAAGGGCGATCTCCAGAATGCGACGATGACACTCTATACGTTCAAGAACGGGAAACGCGAAAGCCTGCGCGTACAACATTGAATATCGGGACACCCCGACACGACGTTCGGGGTGTCTGCTTCCTCTCTGGTCAAACGCGCCCGTGCGCTCAGTCGCCTGCAGCCAGGAAGTTCACCGGACCGTCAGTCAAACGCAAAGCGGGGGAACCCGATCCGCCCACGGTGCAGCGCGCTCAAGCTGCGCGGCGAGCGAGAACAGCAGCGACTCTGCGCCGAACGCCCCCGCGAAATGGCTGCCGATCGGCAGGCCTTGCTCGTCCCAGTAAAGCGGCACCGACATCGCGGGCTGACCGGTCGCGTTGAACCATGCCGTGAACGGAGAAAACCGATGCGCTCGATCGATGACTTCGCTCAACGACTGCGTGTCGTCCGCGGTCGCAAGTTCGGCCGGCGCAAGCGGCGGCATCGCGAGCGTCGGCGTTAGCAGCACGTCGTAGCGCTCCATCAACCGGCCGAACGTCCGGCCCAATGCATGGATCCAGTCGACGGCGCTCGCGTATTCGGCGCCGCTTGCATTGCCTTTCTCCCGCAGGATGATACGGGTGCGGGCCTCGATTTCGCCGTCGCGTACCGGAAGTCCGCGCTGGTTGCCTATCATGTCGACCAGCGCACGCGTTTGTGCGCCGATGATCGTGAATACACGGTCATAGAACGCCTCCGAATCGACCGGACTATCGAGCGGCTCGACGTGGTGTCCGAGCGAGCGCAGCAACGCGACGGTATGTGCGAGTGCGGGTCGGCAGGCCGGATGAAGCGGCCACGGTGGCGCTTGCTCTATCACGGCGATTTTTAGCGGCCGCGGATCGCGCTGCGTGGCCGCGAGAAACGTCTCCGGTTGGCATGGCGCCGCATAGGGCGCGCCGGTATCGGCGCCCGCGGTCAGGTCCAGCAGGGCGGCGCTGTCGCGAACCGAGCGCGTGATCGCGTGGTTGATGGCCATGCCGGCCCATCCTTCGCCGATCATCGGGCCATTCGGCGTTCGACCGCGTGTCGGCTTCAATCCGAACACGCCGCAGCAGGACGCGGGCACCCTCAGCGAGCCACCGCCGTCGTTGCCGTGCGCGAACGGCAGCACGCGCGCGGCGACAAGCGCTGCCGCGGCGCCGCTCGATCCGCCGGCGCTCACATGCGGATTCCACGGATTGCGTGTGACGCCGAAACGCGCTGAGGAGGTGCAAAACGACGTGCCCAGTTCGGGCGACAGCGAGGTTCCAGCGATCGGTATGCCCGCGCGCCGTAGGCGCCCCACGAGTTCGCCGTCGAAGTCGGGCCGGTAGTCGCCGAACAGGAACGATCCGTTCGCCATGCGTGCGCCGCGCACCGGCATGAAAAGGTCCTTGATGAGTGTCGGGACACCGGCGAGTACGCTCTCGTGGCCAGTGATGGTCGATGCGGCTAGTCTGGCCGTTTCGTCGAGGCGCTCTGCGACGGCATTCAGCGAGGGGTTGATCGCGTCGAGACTGGCGAGGACGGCGTCCAGCAGTTCCGTCGGCGTTACTTCTTTCTCGCGAACGAGCGCCGCGAGCGCGATGCCATCATGCGTGGCGATGAGCGTTTGGAAATCTTTCATAGGTCTATCGTTCGAGAACAAGAAAATGGGAGTGGATCAATCGTCGCCGCGGCTACGAAATGCCGGCAGCAACCACAGCAGTGCCGTGGCGGCTGTACCGGACGCGATGGAGACGATTGCGGGACGCAGTCCGCCGAACGCCTGTGCACATCCGAGCACGACCAACGGGCTGAGGAACTGGCCCAAATAGAGCGCGGCTGTGAAACCGCCCAGGGCGCGGCCACGAATCGCGAGCGATAGCCTGCGCATCAGCGGCAGGATTGCGTTTGGGACCAGCATGCCGCCGCCGAAGCCGTGAATCACGACCGCCACGACGATGGCCGGCACCGTATTGGCGCTCGCAAGCAGATACAGACCCACCGCAAGCAGCACAAGGAGCGCGACATTGACGAAGCGCCGGCCGAGCGAGTCGCGCAACCATGGCCATGCGATGGAGCCGGCCAGCGTCGATAGCAAACCGATACCCGAGACCGCACCGATCATCGTCGACGAGTGCTGCCCGATGTCGATCATCAGCTGCGGCATCTGCACCGGGACCACGAAGGAACTGACCATTCCGACGCAGATCAGCAGATAGCCAATGGCGAGCGTCGACGCGAGCTTGCCGCCGGACAGCGGCGTGCCGCCGTCGCCCGGCTCGGCGGGCCGACCATGACGCAGCGGCTCCCACAGCAGGGCGGCAATCGCAGGTATGAGCAGGATCGGCAGCAGGTAAAGATAGAACGGATAGCGCCATGCGTGCTCGCCGGCCGCGCCGCCGAGCACGAAAAAAATCGTGCCGACGACACCGATCGTGACGACCTGCCGGTTCACGTAGCGCACCCGTTGTTCACCGTGCCAGTAGTCGCCGATTAACGTCGTGCAGCACGTCATCACGCACGCTTCCGCGGCGCCGAGCGCGAACCGGCAGACGAGGATCGCGGTGAAACTGTCGAGCCATGCCGGCGCAGCGCCGACCAGCCCGTACACGAGCGTTGCTAGCAAAAGCAGCATCTTGCGTCCGACGCGATCGGCAAGCCAGCCGGCGAGCGGCGCGCACAGCGCGATCGCAAGGGCGGGGCCCGTCGCGACGAGCGGCACGAGTGCGGCGAGGCGCGGGTTGGCTGGCACGAAGTCCGCCGCGAGTTTCGGCAGGATCGGCGCGATCATGACTGCGCCCATTACGGTGAGACTGCTGCCGAGCAGCAGCACAGCACCCTGGCTGGCGCCGGCTTGCCTAGCGGCACGTGAATATGGCGCGGTATGCGCGGAAGAAAGCGGATTCATCGACTGCTCCCGAATCAGAACATCAGAACGACAGCGCGGCACGCAGCGCGATTTGGTACCCCTGCGCGTGGTTTTGCGCACCGAATTCCTTGTAAACGTGCAGCCATACCGCCGGCTTTCCCTGTTCGACATAGCTGATCGCGGGGCCCACCGCGTTCACGTGCGCGCGGTTGCCGTCGACATTCGGGCCGTGGTCGTTGCTCAGTTGCCGCTCGATGTAGCCGCCGAGGCCGGCGGTGAACGGGCCGATGTGCTGTCCGAGCGCGAATTCCTGGCGGAACCCGGTGCCGCTTCGATAGTTCGTTGCACGGTTCGTCGTGTTCTGATCGACCTCGATGCTGGTCGAGATTTCGAATCCGCTGTCGGTGATGTACGTTGCGCCGATGATCGGCGAGAAGGTCCAGTGGTTGACGCCAGGATTGAAAAGTCGAGTGGACCGATAGGCTCCCGTTGGCGCCTGCACTTGGAGTGCGACGTTGACGAACAGATTAGGCAAAGTCCACGCGAGAATCAGCGGCTGGAAATCCGCATCGCCGATATTGGTCGGATCGGCCGACATTGCGAGCGTTCCCGCGGGCGTCGGTACGTTCACGTGCCCGTTCAGATTCAGGAACGGCACGATCGCACCGAAGCCGACGTTCGCGCCGAACAGCCTCGCGTTTGTCATTCTGATGTATGCGAGGCTCCACGACGCGGCTGTTAATGAGAAGTCGGCATTGCCGCCGTTGCGCATCGTGTGCGTCGAGTAGTACGCGAAGCGTGTGGCGAGCGTGCCGTTGGGCGTGGGTGGCGGCGTCATCCCCGCGCCGAAATCGAACACGCCGAACGGCGTGATCGGGCCGTCGTTTTCAAGCGCGCCAGCGCTCTGACATGCGAGCGTTGCCGCCAATGTGCCGATCGCGACGACGGTGGTGCGTGTGCGACAGTGCCGCACGCCATGCGGGCGTCTTAGGACTTTCATCGTGCCGTTTCCCGTACAGTTGAAATGTGTACGGAGTCTAGGAACGTCAAAATCCGGCGCGTTATCCGCTTTTGGTAATTATCGTGGGGGGCGTTTGAGCGTATCGGACGGCAGTTCGCCGAACAGTTCCCGGTAGTGCGACGCGAATCGGCTCAGGTGCCAGAAGCCCCAGCGGCACGCGACGTCGCTGACCGAAGCGCTCGCCGGGGAATGTTCGCGCAGTTCGCGACGCACCGCGTTGAGCCGTACCACACGCAAGTACCACGCAGGATGCGTGCCGAGGATTTCCTCGAAGCAGTACTGCAGCTTGCGCCGGCTCGCGCCCACCGCACGGCATACGTCGAGCACGGTCAGTGGAACGCCGGGCTGCGAGATCACGAGCTCGCGCACGCGGTCGACGATGCGACGCCGCGCGGATGGATCGAGCCGAACGGGCCGGCCGGCCGCTTCAAGCGCGTCGACGAGTTCGATCAGAATAGTGTCGCGCAGCGCCTTGCGCGTCTGCAGACGCGCAAGGCGCTGCTCCGACGTGTCTGCAGCGCTGAAACCCGCTACCAGCAAGGATTTCAACGCTTCGTAGCGGGCCACCGGCACGCGCGCGATGCTGGTTTCGCTGGACGGCGTTCCGCCGGCTTCGCCATCGTTATCGCCGAGCCATACCAGCCTGCGAAGCGTATCGGTTGGGACAGTCAGCAATACGACGTCCTGGTGGTCCGGGGTGCGCAACTCCGGCAGCGATGTGCCGCTGGAGACAAGCAGCGCTTTGTCGCGCAGCGGTGAGCCGCCGCAGTATCCGGTGCCTGAGGTTTCCAGCGGGATGCTGAACGACGTGCTACCGGCGCACTGGTCGCCACGTTTCAGCAGCGAGCGATTCACGCGTTCCCTCAGGAGCTGCATCTCGTCGAGGCGGATCGCATGGACGGTACCCTGGAAAGGCCCAGGCGAGAGCTGATCGAGGTGGATCGACCAGCCGTGCGTGCATTCGGCGAGGCTGTCGACGTCATTGCAGGTGAAGCGCCGGATGAACGGCATCCCGTCCGTCGAAGAGTCGCCGGTTGTCGCGGGCGGCAACGGGGTGTACGGCATGGCAGGTTGGGCGATGGACGAAGACCAGTGCCGACAGTGCGCACACCATAAATCATTGACAATGCGTCTTTACCCCGAGGCCGGACGTGCCCGACGCGCTCGCGGCTGGCAGACCTTCGGCCGACGACGTCGGCGGCGAATTCACGAGCCAGCCTCCGTCATCGACTTCCTGATAGCGCCGCATCAGCGGGTTGACTTGGCGAACGCTCAGACCGATCCGTTACGCTGCACGCCCGGGTTTCCAACCCATCTCGGCGATCAGCATCACCTTGGTTCGGTCAAGTTCTCGCATGGCGCACTCAGTGAGATTGAGTACCGGGAGAGTCTGGGGCTGACGACATAACCGATCGTATGTCTATGCAGTTATTACTAGTGCATACAGAAGAGAGACCTAAATTTTCAAAATAATTACAAAAACGACGAATATTAATATTCGCGTAAGAATTTGATCGATGAATTTCAAAAAGAACTCCGGAATTTTGCTAGTGCGGCGAGAATGAGGGCGCGCTGGAGAGTCGATATTTGATCTAGAGCTATTGCATCTTTTATTTATTGTTTGATCAAAAATCTGCAGTTGCTGGATGCACGTCAATGACTATGCCGCGTATAATTAAGTGAATTTGAAAGCCATATTTCATAAATTGCTTTGTACATGAGGGGCCGCCGGGAGATGCAACTTGTTTGACGCCCGGTTATCGCATAAACAGCGGCGCCATTGTGATTGCTGCTCGCACTCCCGTCAGTGCCATCACTTTGCCAACGTTCTCAACTGAGGATCATTATGGTCACCGATCCGTGTTAGTGCGCAGGGATTCGAGAAAAATCCGAGGCCCTGAGCAGTATCCTGGGATACGTGTTGTGTCCCGGCCGAGGTTCGTCCGGCGGCGAATTGCGACTCATAGGTTACCCCCCCCACTGCTTGCCGGCTGCACCTATTTCGCTCTCTTATTTTAAATACAAGGAAAACCAATGAAAGGCAAAAGCAGCACGCGCCTCGTCCTAAGGCTCTCCACCTTGGCCGCGCTCGCCGTGCAAGCGTCCGCGCAAGCGGCCACCTGCACGCCGCAGTGGAGCAGTTCGGCCAGCACCAACACCACGAATCTGCAGAACGCCATCCAACAGTGCGCTGCCAGCGGCACCAGCAGCAGTCCGGGCCTGGTCGACCTGGCCAGCAACAACGGCATCTCGACGGCGGTCATCACCAGCGTGAATCTCGCCAACAATATCGTGCTGAAGTTGGAGAAGGGCTTCACGCTGAAGGGCTCGCCCGCGCAGCCCTCGAGCGGCGCGATGCTGACCGGCAGCAATCTGAGCAACCTGACCATTACCGGCACCGGCGCGATCGACGGCGACGGACAGGACTACTGGCCTGCCGCAGTCGGGCAGAACAATACGGCCCGGCCCAAACTGATCGCCATCACCGGCTCAAACCTGCAGATTGGCTCGAACTTCACCGATGCCGGCAAATCGCAGTCGATCGTGGCCTTCCCGAGTTCGTCCAATGCTACCGGCAGCGCACTGATCATCCGCAACTCGCCGAAGGAGCAACTGGTGATTGAATCGGGCTCGAAGAACGTCACGATCGACGGCGTGTGGATCTACGCGAATCCGAACCGCAATGCCAGCGGTGACGATCTCGCGCCGAACACCGACGCGATCGACATCATCGGCACCCAGACGGCGACCATCAAGAACTGTCTGCTCGACACCGGCGACGACGATATCGCCATCAAGTCAAACGCGGGCGGGGCGGCC
Source organism: Burkholderia cepacia ATCC 25416 (assembly GCF_001411495.1). Taxonomy (NCBI): domain Bacteria; kingdom Pseudomonadati; phylum Pseudomonadota; class Betaproteobacteria; order Burkholderiales; family Burkholderiaceae; genus Burkholderia; species Burkholderia cepacia. Next base: position 118,596 of record NZ_CP012984.1, read on the forward strand.
ACCTCGAGCGTCAACGTCAGCCATTGCGTGGTGGGCGGTGGTCATGGCATCTCGATCGGCGGCCAGGAGGCGGCCGGCACCACGCTCGCCAAGCCCGGCGTCTCGCAGGTGACGGTCGACACGATGCAGTTCAGCGGCACCGACTACGGCTACCGGATCAAGACCGACCAGACCGCCAAGGACAGCGGTGCCACCACCGGCGTGACCTACCGGAACACCTGCATGCGCAACGTCCAGCAGCCCTTCCTGTTCACCTACGCCTACGCCTCGGGCACCGGCGGCGCCCTGCCGATCATCGCCAACGTCACCATCGACAATGTGATCGCCACCGCCACCAAGCAGCAAGGCGCCATAATCGGGCTCTCGAACAGCCTGATGGGCGTGCCAAAATCGGGCGACACGGGAATCAGCATCACCAATAGCCAGATCAGTGGCGGTAAGGCCTTCTCCGTGACCGACGGCGAATTGCAACTGGGCAGCCACAGCAGCGCGACGACCTCGACCGGTTCGAACGGACAAGTAGTGGGGATTCCGGATACCGGCGCGACGCTGTCCTGCCCGAGCAGCATCACGATCCCTGCGCAGATTTGAGCGACATGGGGACACGTCTTCGGTAGGGGCCAAATTAGGATCAAAACGCCTGATGCGTAAGCGCGAAATCCTCCGCACCTAGCCGGCACTGCTGAATCGATCCACGATTGCGTCCGCAACTCACACTTGCGGACGCAACCACGATGACAGCTGACACGATTGACCTCGTTTACCTGCCCCTGAAGGTGATGCACGTTTCGCCGCACGGCAAACGGTCGTTCGATCCAGATGGGAAACGCCGCCTGGTCGAAGCATGCTTGCAACCCGGCGCGTCACTATCGTTGGCCAGGCTGGCTTACCCGGATACGGGAGGCCAATCTGATCCGTTCAATGTCGTGCAAGGGCTGCTCGCCCCATAACGCGGCGTGCGAAGGCTTCTTGGGGTGCTCTTGATTTCCATGCATTTTTCCGGTTAGCCGCCTTTAAGCCCAGTAAGGCTTTGCCATGCGACCCTCAATAAATATCTATACAAATCAATATGATACTGTCTACCCCTCGCTTGAAGATCGTTGGTCGTTGTCAGAAGGTCTGGTCGGCTCGAAACCCCACCGTCGCCGGCTGTGCAAGCAGGCCCGAAAGGCCTTCTTGTTAGGCTCGTTGACTGGTTGACAGGACGGCGTTGTCGGACGCGGTACTCGGCAGGATCCGCTTCGCATAGAGCGCTGTCGATGGCGGTCAAAATCCGCGCTTTTCCGGCGGCGTCACGTCGCGGCGGCATGACACAAATGTAAAAGTCGGCGTTTTGGACGCGACCAACCTGTCGGAAGCGGGATGTTGATGCGGGGCGCGACGTAAGGAGCCCGTAGGGTGACTGGAGACGCGCCCCGCGTCGCATTGGGCGATGCGCATGGTAGAAAGGCGTTTGCCGAAGAAGAACAACAGGCGCGGCACCGGCCTCAACCGCCAAGTCCAGTACGGTGCCGCACCTCCACATAGGATCCAGATGGCAGGCCCGTCGGCCGGCCGGAGAGCCGTGTGAGCGATCAGTATCGCATTGCTCGCGCGGCCCGTCGACCTCAGTCGACTCCTCGTCTTTGGCGTTCTCGAGGAACCGCCAATGCAGCCGCCCACGGGCCGCCTGTACCTGTGCGCCCGTTGCCGGGCGCAGGTCTTCATCTGCCGCCGGTGCGATCGCGGCAATCGATATTGCCGGAATTGCGCCGCCGACGTACGCCGTGACCGTGTGCGCGAGGCTGGACGACGCTATCAGCGCACGCGCCGTGGGCGCGTTGCTCACGCGGCTCGAGCCAAGCGCTATCGGGCTCGGCGCAATAAAGTGACGCATCAGGGTTCACCTGACGTGCCCGCCGATGGTGTACTGCAACCGGACCGTGACGCCGCCATTGCACTCGCCAACGCCGCCGCCCATCCGGCGGCGGCGCAGCCGTTGCGTTGCCATTGCTGCGGCGGCTTGTTGCTGCCACTGGTGCGAACCGGCTTCGTGCGCCGTCGCGGTCCCCGTCGTGTTCGCTCCGAAGGGGCCTCCTTCGGGCGGTGCCCTGATCGCGGAGACCCCGATGACGATTCCGGTTGAACTCGAAGCGCAGATCCTGCGCCTGTATTACGCCGAGAAATGGCCGTGCGGCACCATTGCCAAGCAGTTGCGCGTGCATCGTGAGACGGCGCAGCGCGTGATTGCCCATGCCGGGCTGCCCCGGATTGGGCCGCAGCCGAAACCCTCGATGATCGAACCGTACCTGCCGTTCATCCGGCAGACACTGACGAAATACCCAACGCTGACGGCCAGCCGCCTCTATGTGATGGTTCGCGAGCGCGGCTACAAAGGGGCGCCGGACCACTTCCGGCATCTGATCTCACTGCACCGCCCCCGGAAACCTGCGGAGGCCTTCCTGCGTCTGCGCACGCTCCCCGGCGAGCAGGCCCAGGTCGATTGGGGGCACTTCGGCCACTGATGGCGTTCGTGATGGTGCTCTCATACTCGCGCGATATCTACCTGCGCTTCTTCCTTGATGCGCGAATGGAGAACTTCCTGCGCGGCCACATCGGCGCGTTTAACACATGGTGTGGACTACCAAGAGTCCTGCTGTACGACAACCTGAAATCGGCCGTGCTCGAGCGCGTTGGTGATGCGATCCGCTTCCATCCGACGCTGCTCGCGTTCGCCGGCCACTACCGCTTCGAGCCTCGGCCTGTCGCCGTTGCGCGCGGCAACGAGAAGGGACGCGTGGAACGCGCGATCCGCCATGTTCGAGAAGCCTTCTTCGCCGCGCGCAAGTACACCGATCTCGATGATCTGAACGCGCAAGCCGAGCAATGGTGCCGTACCCAGGCGGCCGACCGGCCATGCCCTGAGGATCGCACGATGACCGTGCGCGAAGCGTTCGCTCGCGAGCAGCCGTTGTTGTTGACGTTGCCCGACAATCCATACCCCGTCGAAGAGCAACTGGCCGTGAAGGTGGGCAAGACGCCGTACGTGCGCTTCGACCTGAACGATTACACGATCCCGCATACCCACGTGCGTCGCACGTTGACCGTCCGGGCCGACCTCAACCAGGTGCGGGTGTTCGACGGTGCCGAGATGATCGCCAGCCATCGACGTTGCTACGACCGGGCCGAACAGATCGAAGACCCACAGCACCTTAAAACGCTCGAGCAGTTCAAACGCGAAGCCCGGCAGCACCGCGGCGTCAACAGCCTGACCCGAGCGGTACCGGCCTGCGAGCTCCTGCTGATCCGTGCGGCCGAACGTGGCGCAAGCGTCGGCGGGCTGACGAGCTCGCTGCTACGCCTGCTCGACCGCTACGGCGCTGCCGAATTGCAGGCCGCCGTCGAAGACGCGTTGCGTGCGGGATCGGCGCATACCAATACCGTACGGGCCGCGCTGGAGCGCCGCCGCGCCGCGCGCGGCGCACCGCCTCCCGTTGCCATGAATCTGCCGGAGCACGTACGGCGCAAGGATGCGCCCGTCCAGCCGCACCGGCTCGATACCTACGATCAACTGACTGCGGAGAAAAAGGATGACGTCGACCCCGAACAACAATGAGATGCTGCGTTCGCGCGCCAGGGCGTTACGCCTGAACGGCCTCGTCGAGCATTGGTCCGAAGTCGACGGCTCCACCTGGCTTGCGCCGTTGCTGCAGTGGGAGGAAGACGAACGGGCCCATCGATCACTGCAACGGCGCATTCGCGCCGCGAAGCTGAGCAAGTTCAAGACGCTGACCGACTTCGACTGGGACTGGCCCAAGCGGATCGACCGCGCGGCGGTCGAGGACCTGATGTCGCTCTCGTTCCTCGACGACGCGACCAACATCGTGTTCATCGGCCCGAACGGCGTGGGCAAATCGACGCTGGCGCAGAACGTCGCGCACCATGCGCTGATCCAGGGCCGCACGGTGCTGTTCAAGTCGGCTAGCGAGATGCTCGGCGAACTCGCGGCACTGGACAGCGATTCGGCGCTGCGCCGCCGCTTGCATCACTATGCCACGCCGGACATCCTCGTGATCGACGAGGTCGGCTATCTCTCGTACTCGAACCGCCACGCCGACTTGCTGTTCGAACTCGTCAGCCGTCGATATGAGGCCCGATCGACCATCGTGACGACCAACAAGCCGTTCGCGGAATGGTCGGAGGTGTTCCCGAACGCCGCCTGCGTAGTGTCGCTGGTCGACCGTCTCGTGCATCGCGCCGAGGTGATCTCGATCGAAGGCGAATCGTATCGGCTCAAAGAGGCCCGCGAGCGCAACGAAGCGCGGGCCCGGCAGCGCAAGACGCGCAAACCTGCCGCAAAGAAGGGGCCGACGTCATGAGCCGCGCACCGTTGCTGCCCTCCGGGCGCCGGCGTGGCCTGCCGTTCGTCGTGCCCGACGACTGGACGCCCGAACAGGCGCTGGCTGCGTATGAACTGCTCGAGGATCTGCTCGCCGTGATCACCGACTTCTACGGCGCCCAACTCCACGAACAGCTGCGTGAGCAGCGCACGTCACGACCGGGTATCCGAACGCGAAAGCTCGACCCGCCGTTCTGAACAGCGCCACCGCCGCATCACGTCAAAGGGGCCCGAGGGCCCCTTCGTACTTGAGCGAATCACTCAGCATTGCACCGCCATTTAAGCGCGGTTTTACACCGCCATCAACAGCCCCATAGCGCGCATCGCTATCAACCTCCCGCCACGGTCCGTCGAGCCAGGCTGGATTCCAACAATATCGACACGAGACTCACTGTCTGACTGGCTACAAAATTCCGCCGCAGGTCAGGTTCGGTGATGGCTGGTTTTCGGATTCGCGACAACGGAACCTGTGCGACCGACGCCACGCCGTTCGTTCCCGGCGCAGACACCGCACGCGCACACGGTGCGTGTCGAGCCGTCAGTCCGGCGCCGTCCCGGTCGATTCGCGCACGACGAGTTCGGGTGCTCCGATCGTATGCACGGCCGCACCCGGCTCGATCCCGTCGATCATGTCGAGCGTCAGCGCGATCGCCCGCGCGGCGATCTGCGACGTAGGGAACCGCACGGTCGTGAGCGCCGGGCGGAACTGGTGCGCGAGCTGGATATCGGTCATGCCGACCACCGACAGCTCGGCCGGCACGCGCAGGCCGAGATCGGCGGCCGCCTGCATCGCGCCGATCGCCATTAGGTCGTTGGTCGCGAACAGCGCGGTGAGGCCGGGCTTCTCGCGCAGCAGCGCGGCGGCCGCTTCGTAGCCGCCTTCGATCGAATCGTGCGCCGACACGGCCGTCAGCGCGTCGGCCGGATGGCCGCGCGCCGCGAGTTCGTCGGCGAAACCGCGCAGCCTCACCGACTGCGGACCGCCCGACCCCTTGCCGACGAGCGCGCCGAACGCACGATGCCGCAGCCCGGACAGATGCGCGGCCGCCAGCGCGCCCGCCGCCGCGAAATCGACGGTCACGCACGGCAACGTGCGCGACGCATGCACGCGTTCCCACATGCACAGCACGATCGATGCGCCGTGACGCGCGATGTCGGCGAGCTCCGCTTCGGCGAGATCGGTGTTCATCACGATCGCGCCGGCCGCGAGCGTCCCCGCGATCCGCTCGAGGTAGTTGCGCGTGATCGCCGGATCGTCGTCGGTATTGGACACGAGCAGGTAATGGCCGCGCTTGCGCGCCTCGCGTTCGGCGGCCAGCACGAACTCCGGGTAGAACGGGTTCGTGATGTTCGACAGCATTAGCGCGAGCGTCGACGTGCGGCCCTCTGCGAGCGCGCGCGCAGTCAGGTTCGGCCGATAGCCGAGTTCGCGGATCGCCGCCATCACGCGTTCGACGGTCGCTGGCTTCACCTTCTGCGGATTGCGCAGCACGTTCGAGACGGTCGCCGCCGTGACGTTCGCGCGCTGTGCGACTTGCGCGAGCGTCACCAAGCGCGGCCTCCGGTCGGCCTGTCGGCATGGTGCAGCGGAAGTGAAGCGGGAGAGTGTCTGCTCATATTCTGGGAGTCTGTCCCACAAGTTGCACAGGGACAGCCGATACGCTAATTTCTCGACACATCAGAGGAAGGAGACGACATGGTACGGCGAACCGGGCAATTTGCGCCACTGAAATTTAAGCGATTAAATTTTCCGATCCGATGCGTATGACGGGCTGGAGGAGAGCGCGATGACCGCCATTTCATTGAAGGACGTCTCGAAGCGCTACGGCGACCATGCGCCGGTGCTGCGTGACGTGAACCTTGAGATCGCGTCGCACGAATTCTGCGTGTTTCTCGGTCCGTCGGGCTGCGGAAAATCCACGCTGTTGCGGATGATCGCCGGTCTCGAGGACGTGACCGAGGGCGAGCTGCGGATCGGCGGCGCACGAATTAACGACACACCGCCCGCGGAGCGCGGCGTCGCGATGGTGTTCCAGAGCTACGCGCTGTTTCCGCACATGACCGTGTTCGACAACATCGGTTTCGGGCTTCGGATCGCCGGCACGCCGAAGGACGAGATCCGCCGCCGCGTGACCGAGGCCGCGCGCGTGCTGCAGCTTGAAGCACTGCTCGATCGCAAGCCGAAGGCTTTGTCCGGCGGGCAGCGGCAGCGCGTGGCGATCGGCCGCGCGATCGTGCGTGAGCCGCGCGTGTTCCTGTTCGACGAGCCGTTGTCGAATCTCGACGCGACGCTGCGCGGCCAGACGCGTGTCGAAATCGCGCGGCTGCACGCGCGCTTCACGCAATCGAGTTCGGTCTACGTCACGCATGACCAGATCGAGGCGATGACGCTGGCCGACCGGATCGTGCTGCTGCATGCTGGCGACGACGTCGCGCGCTTCGGCAGCATCGCGCAGGCCGGTGCGCCGCTCGAGCTGTATCACCGGCCGGCCAACCGCTTCGTCGCCGGCTTCATCGGCTCGCCGCGGATGAACTTTCTGCCGGCCATCGTCGACGCGTGCGATGCGCACGGCTGCCGGCTGACGCTGGACCGTACGGGCGAAACGCTGACGCTGCGCGAGCGCCCGCTGCCGCGCCACGTCGGCTGCGGCGCGCGCGTGCTGCTCGGGATCCGTCCCGAGCACCTCACGATCGCGGCGTCCGGCGATGCCGGCTTGCCGTCGATCGTCCGCGACATCGCGCTCGTCGAGCAACTCGGCGAAGCCGCGTACGTGCATCTCGACCAGCCCGACGGCGTCCCGCTGCTCGCGAAACTGCCGGGTCAGGCCACGTTGCGGCGCGGCGAGCGCCACGCATTCCACGTGCCGCCGTCGCGGTGCCACCTGTTCGACGAAGCCGGCATCGCGTTGCCGGCCATTCACGCCGAAGCGGCGTTCGCGTAGTGGCGTAGGGCCGCCCCGCCGCGCGCGACGCGGCATTCAACACACCAATACCAGGAGACAACGATGAGACTTCGTGCGAGCCGACTGCTGCTTGCCCTGACGACTGCGGCGGTCTGCGCCGCGGGGACGGCCGACGCGGGCACGTTGAAAGTTAACGTCGCCGCGCGCGGCAACCAGCGCGCGACGTGGCAGGCGACGTTCGACCAGTTCCACAAGGCCAATCCGGACATCGACCTGAAGGTCAGCTACGTCGGCGAGGAGGCATACAAGGTGCAGATGTCCGGCTGGCTCGCGACCGATCCGCCCGACGTGCTGAGCTGGAACAACGGCGAAAGGCTCGCGTATTTCGCGAAGCGCGGGCTGATCGAGGACCTGAGCGCGGACTGGCAGAAGAACGGCTGGAGCGATACGTATGCGTCCGTCAAGCAGTCGTCGACCTACGGCGGCAAGCTCTACAGTTTGCCGCTCGGCTATGACGCGTACGGGCTGTTCTATCGCAAGGACCTGTTCGAGAAGGCCGGCATTCACGGCGAGCCGGCCGACTGGCCGCAGTTTCTCGACGCGTGCCGCAAGCTGAAGGCGGCCGGCATCGCGCCGATCGCGGTGGCCGCGCGCGATGCATGGACGCTCGCCGCGTGGTTCGACTACCTCGACCTGCGGATCAACGGCTATGCGTTCCACCAGAAGCTGATGGCCGGCGACGTCGCCTATACCGATCCGCGCGTGCGGGCCGTGTACGCAGCATGGAAGAAGCTGATCGACGACAAGTATTTCATCGACAACGCATTGTCCTACGACGTCGATTCGCTGAGCCCGCTGATCGTCAACGGCCAGGCCGCGATGACGCTGATGGGCACGTGGTATTCGGCCGGATTGCTGAGCGCGACGCGCAACCCGATCAGCTTCTTCCGGTTCCCGGTGATCGACGCGTCGGTGCCGCTTGCCGAGGACGGCCCGGTCAACGTGCTGATCGTCCCCGCGAAGGCGCACAACAAGACCGATGCGCGACGCTTCCTCGCGTTCATGGGGCAGCCGGCGGTCAGCGGCGAGTTCGCGAAGGGGATGGGGCAACTGCCGTCGAACAACAAGGCGCCCGAGCCGCAGGACCCGATCTCGAAGATCGGCTTCCATACGCTCGCGACGACGCCGGGCGGGATCGCGCAGTTCTACGACCGCGACATGACGAAGGAAATGGCCGACGAGGGGATGAAGGCGATGCAGCAGTTCCTGTCCGATCCGGCGCAGCTCGATGCGATCCTGCAGCGCCTCGAGCAGACCCGCAAGCGCATTTACCGCAAGTAATGCGCCGCGCGGCCGGGCCGGCGAGGATGTCGGCCCGGTGCTTCATCGTCACCTCGTCACCGTCACGTTCGTTTCATCGAAGGCCATCTCATGTCAACCAGCCTGTCCGAAAGCGCCGCGCGCCGCGATGCCGGCCCTCAGCGGCCTGCGCGCGCGTCGCTCGCGCGGCGGCGCAACCGCGCGGCCCTGTGGTTCGTGCTGCCGGGTTTCGCGCTCTTCACCGTGTTCGTGCTGTACCCGATCGTCAGCAGCATCTGGCTGAGCTTCCATCACTGGGACGGGATGACGCCGATGATGTTCGCCGGGCTCGACAACTATCGCGAGCTGCTGCAGTCCGATACGTTCTACGTCGCGCTGAAGAACAACGTGCTGTGGCTCGTGCTGTTCCTCGCCGCACCGCCGCTCGGCCTCGCACTCGCGCTATACCTGAACCAGAACGTGTTCGGGATCCGGCTCTTGAAGTCGCTGTTCTTCGCGCCGTTCGTGTTGCCGGGCGTCGTCGTCGGCCTGGTGTTCTCGTGGTTCTACGATCCGACGTTCGGGCTGCTGAAGCTGATTGTCGGGCACGGCATCCCGGTGCTCGGCGATCCGCGTTATGCGACCTACGGCGTGATCGCCGCCGCGCTGTGGCCGCAGATTCCGTTCTGCATGATCCTCTACCTGACCGGGCTCACCGGCATCAACGGCGAGATCGTCGAGGCGGCGCGGATGGAAGGCGCGCGCGGCTTCACGCTGCTGTGGCACGTGATCCTGCCGCAGTTGCGGCCCGCGACCTTCATGGCGGTCGTGCTGACCGTGATCGGCGCGCTGCGCAGCTTCGACCTGATCTCCGTGATGACGGGCGGCGGCCCGTTCGACAGCTCGACCGTGCTCGCTTACTTCATGGTCGACCAGTCGATCAAGTACTACCGCGAAGGCTATTCCGCCGCGATCGCGGTCGTGCTGTTCGCGATCATGCTCGTCTACATCGTGTGGCAGCTGCGCAAGCTGGTGCGCGTCGAATCATAAGGATCGCGAAAATGTATCCGATGCCCGTGTCCCGCTGGGGACGTCCCGCCCGTTGGTTGTACCGGCTGTCGCTGCCGTGCGCGCTCGCGCTGTGGCTCGTGCCGCTGCTCGCGGTGCTCGTCACGTCGATCCGCTCGACCGACGAGATCATCGCCGGTCATTACTGGGACTGGCCGAAACAGTTTGCGCTGCTGGACAACTACGGCGCCGCGCTCGCGCAGACGCCGATGCTGCATTACTTCGCGAACAGCGTTCTGATCACGGTGCCGTCCGTCGCCGCATCGATCCTGCTCGCGTCGCTCGCCGGGCACGCGCTCGCGAACTTCCGGTTCCGCGGCAACCTCGTGCTGCTCGGGCTGTTCGTCGCCGGCAACTTCGTGCCGATCCAGATTCTGATGATCCCGGTGCGGCAGATCATGCTCGGCGTCGGTCTCTACAACACCGTGTGGGCGCTCGTGCTGTTCCATACCGCGTTCCAGACCGGCTTCTGCACGCTGTTCCTGCGCAACTTCATCCGCGAGCTGCCGTTCGAGCTGATCGAGGCCGCGCGCGTCGAAGGCGCGTCCGAGTGGGCGATCTACTGGCGCGTCGTGCTGCCGCTCGTGCGGCCGGCGCTCGCCGCGCTCGCGATCCTCGTGTTCACGTTCGTGTGGAACGACTACTTCTGGGCACTGTGCCTCACGCAAGGCGACGACGCGGCGCCGATCACCGTCGGCGTCGCCGCGCTCAAGGGGCAGTGGACGACCGCCTGGAACATCGTGTCGGCCGGCTCGGTACTCGCCGCGCTGCCGTCGGTCGCGATGTTCTTCGCGATGCAGAAGCATTTCGTCGCGGGGCTCACTTTCGGCGCGACGAAGGGCTGATCCGTCCCGTCCTCTTTCTTCAGCAAGGAATCCACGATGCACCTCGGCGTTTGCTATTACCCCGAACACTGGCCGCGCGAACAATGGGAGCGCGATGCGCTGCGCATGGCCGAACTGGGCCTGACGCGCGTGCGGATCGCCGAATTCGCGTGGAGCCGGATGGAGCCGGCGCCCGGCCGCTACGACTGGGCATGGCTCGACGAAGCGATCGACACGCTCGCGCGTCAGCAGTTGAAGATCGTGCTCGGCACACCGACCGCCGCGCCGCCGAAATGGCTCGTCGATCGTCATCCGGAGATGCTGCCGGTGGCCGCCGACGGCGCGGTGTGGCAGTTCGGCTCGCGCCGCCATTACGACATCGCGAGCCCCGTGTATCGCGAGCACTGCGTGCGCATCGTGGACGCGATGGCGCGACGCTACGGCACGCATCCGGCAGTCATCGCATGGCAGACCGACAACGAGCTCGGCTGTCACAACACGCTGCCGAGCTATACGCGTGCGGCGCTCGAAGGGTTTCGCGCGTGGCTCGCCGTGCGCTATGGCGACATCGATGCGCTGAATCGTGCATGGGGCAACGTGTTCTGGAGCATGGAGTATCGCGGTTTCGACGAGATCGAATTGCCGCGCCATACGCCGACCGATGCGAATCCCGCCCATCTGCTCGACTTCCGCCGCTATCAGTCGGACGAGGTCGCGCGGTTCCACGCCGTGCAGGTCGATGCGATCCGTCCGCACGCGCCGGGCCGCGATGTGCTGCACAACTTCATGGGCTTTTTTACCGAGTTCGATCACCATGCGTTTGCGCGCGGCGGGCTCGACGTCGCTGCGTGGGACAGCTATCCGGTCCCGCGTACCGAAGTACTGCCGCTCGACGAAGCGGACAAGCGGCGCTGGGCTCGTACCGGCCACCCGGACGTTTCGGCGTTCTCGCACGACCTGTATCGCGGCATCGGCAACGGGCGGATGTGGGTGATGGAGCAACAGGCCGGGCCGGTGAACTGGGGGCCGTACAACCCGGTGCCGCACGCAGGCGCGGTGCGGCTGTGGACGTGGGAAGCGTTCGCGCATGGCGCGGAGCTCGTGTCGTATTTCCGCTGGCGGCAGTATCCGCATGCGCAGGAGCAACTGCATTCGGGGCTCAACGCACCGGACGACCGGCTGTCGCCGGGCGGTCGTGAAGTGGCGCGTGTGGCGTGCGAACTGGCCGCGCTGGATCCCGCGTTCGTCGGCGGTTCGCGTGAGACGGCCCGCGTCGCGCTGCTGTTCGACTACGAGGCCGACTGGATGATCCGGATCCAGCCGCACGGCGCCGACTTCGACTATCAGCAGCACGCGTTCGACTGGTATCGCGCGCTGCGCGAGCTGGGCCTCGACGTCGACATCGTCGCGGCCGGCGCCGACCTGTCGCGTTATGCGCTCGTCGTCGCGCCGACGCTGCCGGTCGTCACGGATCGCATCGTCGAGCAGGTTGCGGGCGGATTCGCCCACTGGCTGTTCGGGCCGCGCACGGGTTCACGCACCGCGGCATTCGCGATCGCGCCGGGTCTCGCACCGGGCAAGCTGCGCGACGTGCTGCCGGTGAGGATCGGCCAGGTCGAGTCGCTGCGGCCATCGCTCGCGCCGCGTGTCTCGTTCGATGGCGTCGACGGCCATGCGCTGAAATGGCGCGATCACATCGACAGGGAAGCGGCACCGGGCGTCGACGTGCTCGCCGCGTGCGACGACGGCGTGCCGGCACTCGTGCGGCGCGCTCACGTGACGATGGCGACCGCCTGTTTCGACCGCGCGCTGTTGCGCGCGATCGTCTCCCGCTGCGCGCGAGATGCCGGGTTGCAGGTACGGGCGCTCCCGGACGGTGTGCGGTTGCGTCGACGCGGGCGCGTCACGTTCGCGTTCAACTACGGCGACGCACCCTGCCTGCTGCCCGCGCCGGACGGTGCGCGCTTTGTGCTCGGCGGCCGGGAACTCGGCGCGGTGGACGTTGCCGCCTGGGTCGAGCCGGACTGACGCGGTGCAATCGTTGCGTCCGCTGCGGCTGCATTTCGCGCGCCTGGCCGGGATCGCGTACTTCGTGCCGCTGTCAGCGGCGGCACTGATGCTCGGCATCGCGATGTCGTTTACCGCGCCGTACCTGTCGCTGTTCGGTGTGGAAGCGGCGGGGATGTCGCCGTTTCTCGCCGGCGTCTTCATGACGTCGATCGCGGCGAGCGGCGTCGTCGCGAGCACGTGGGCCGGGCGCTGGTCGGATCGACGCGAGCGGCACCGGCCGCTGCTCGTGTTGTCGCTCGCGGCTGCCGCGCTCGGCTTCGCGCTCCTGTGCGTGCTGCGCGCGCATGGGCCGGTGATCGCCGCCGGCACGATCCTGCTCGGCGCGGGCGCCGTGTCGCTGTCGCAGATCTTCTCGTTCGCGCGCGCGGTGCTGCCCGTCGCCGACGATGCGCAGCGCGAACTCGCGTCGGCCGCGCTACGCACGATGCTGTCGATCGCATGGGTGTTCGGTCCCGCGCTCGGTGCGCTGATTCTCGCGCAGACCGGCTTTACCGGGCTCTTTCTTTCGGCTTCCGCGGGCTTCGTCGCATGCGCGGCGATCGTCGCGCGGATCCCGGAGCCGGCGCGCCGGCCCGCGACCGTTCACCTGCCGGCCGTGACCCGCGTTGCGCCGCCGCTTGACGATGCGCGTGCGGCGATCGTCGTCGCGTCGCGCGCCAGCGTGTTGCGCACCCTCGTCGCGCTGACGCTGATCGGCCTCGTGGCGAACGCGACGATGATCGTGCTGCCGCTCTTTATCGTGCGTGCGCTCGGCGGCACGCCGGCGAACGTATCGGCCGCGCTCGGGCTGGCCGCGCTGCTCGAGATTCCGATGATGCTGTGGCTCGGCATCCGCTCGACACACCTCGACAAGGCGCGCTGGCTGACCGCATGCGCGCTCGTGCATGCGGCGTATTTCATCGGCCTTGCGGCGGTGACGCGCGTGAACCTGATCCTGCCGCTGCAACTGCTGAGCGCATGCGTGGTCGCGATCACGTCGTGCCTCGGAATGACGCACGTATGCGACCTGATGCCGACGCGCCCGGGCACCGCGACCGCGATGTTCTTCAGTACCGCGCGGGTCGGTTCGATCGCATCGGGTGTGTTGTCGGGCGCGTGCGTCGACCTGTTCGGCTATCGCGCGACGTTCGCCGGATGCTGCGGGCTCGCGCTCCTGGCGTGCGTGCTGCTCGCCGTGGATGCGTACGGCGGGCGGGGCGACGCAGGCGGCGGGAACGGCACGCGCGGTGCGCGCCGCGGCTTCGGTTCACCGCACTGACGCGGCATGCGCCGGTGCGGTGAAGTCGCGACGCCGCGACGCGTCAGCGCTGCCGGAACGCGTCGAGCGACGGCAACGCGTGACCGTGGAAATCGAACAGCGTGTTGTTGTCCCACTGGTCGCCCGCGCCGAGCTTCCAGCCGACACCGCGCGTCGGGATCCATTCCGGTTCCCACCAGAACACGCCCTTGCCGCGATTGCCCGGCACGCCCTTCACGATATCGACGACCGCTGCGAGGAATTGGGCCTGGCCGGCCGGCGACGGCGGAAAGGTCGTCGATCCGGTGTTGGTCATCGCGTTCGGCTCGGAATCGCCATCGCTGGTGGTCCACGGATACGCGGTTTCGACGACGATCAGCTCCTTGTCGTAGCGCACCGCTAGGTCGTTCGCGTTGTTGCGCAGATCGTCGAGCGAGCCTTGCCATTGCGGGTAATACGACAGGCCGATCACATCGAATGCGACGCCGCGCTGCGTCGCGCTGTCGAACCACCAGCGGCTCTTGCCGTTGTCGCCACCGCTGTCGACGTGCAGCATCACCTTGATGCGCGGATCGACGGCCTTCACCGCGTCGTGGCCGGTTTTCAGCAACTGCGCGAGATTGTCCCACTGGTCGTAGCGGCCGAGCGGCCACAGCATGCCGCCCGTGATCTCGTTGCCGATCTGCACCCACTCGGGGCTCACGCCGGCGCGCTGCAGCCGGCGCAGCACGTCGGTCGTGTACGCCGACAGCAGCGCGCAGGTTTCGGCCAGGCTCTTGCCGGCCCATGCATGCGGAGGATATTGCTTGCCGGGGTCGGCCCACCAGTCGCTGTAGTGGAAGTCGATCAGGATGCGCATCCCGAGCGCGGCCGCGCGCTGCGCGAGCACGACGACGTGCGCGGCATTGTTGTAGCCCGCCGCATCGCTCTGGTTCGCTGGGAAGAAATCCGGGTTGCCGGGATCGTTCCAGACCTTGATCCGGATCGAATCGACGCCGTGCGCGCGGAGAATCTTCAGGCAGTCGCGTGGCGCGCCGCCGCGGTCGAAGAAGGCGGCGCCATGCGCTTCGAGTTCCGGCAACGTCGAGATGTCGGCGCCCATCGCGAACTCGGCCGCCGCCGCACTGTGCGGCGCGGGTCGTGCGAAGGCGGCCAGCGGACCGGCCAGGTCGAGGCAGGCAAGCGCCGCGCTCGACATGCTCCAGCGCAGCATCGATCGTCTGTTCATCGTCATCCTCCATGTCATGGACCCCGTCGGACGCGGGGTCGGTTCCAGTGTGTTTAAGCGCTTAAATTTCGACCCGCGAGACAGGGCCGAGTTGAGCGTAGCGCACCTGTCGCCGCCCATGCAAAGAACGCGCGCGTTGCCTACTATCTGGCGAGCGCCGGCACGCGCGCCGCGTCGCGCTACGACCGGTCGCGATTTCGGGCGCGCGTCGCACCCGTGATGACCGCGATGCCGAACAGGATGACGGCACACGATCTCGATGATTGCGCGGTAATTGGAGTTGACCCCTGTAGTCCCGGACACAAGATCGGGGCGTAACTCGGATCGGTTTCGTCGGGCCGCGCAGCGCATAGTCCGCCGCCAGCCGAGTTTTCTGCTTGCACTGAAGCAGGCCGATAGTTGGCTGGCCTTCCGGTGCCTTGACTTGCGCGTCGGGCGCGGAAAGGTAGAAGTGCAGTTGCCCCGTATTCGGGCTTGAACAGCATCGATTTAAGTTCGACGACGACATGGCACCGAAGCCTGAGATAGCAGAAGAGCAGATCGATGAAAAACTCGTCGCCGCGTCCCTCTAGCCAATACTGACGCCCGACGAACGCGAACCGGGCACCCAACTCCACAAGGAAACGCAAAATGTGCCGCGAGCGCACGGTCGATGTCGCGCTCCTGGCGGTTATCGTGGCGCTGTGGCGATGTGTTGATGAGCGTTGGGATAATATCCTAGAGCGCTGATCGGGATGCAGCGTCAGCACGCGTCGTCAATGAAACTGTTCAGATCGTCCTGGCACCTGCTGCCCAGTGCGTAGGAAAACCCGCCACACATATCGCAGGTTCGCAGCAGACAACATCGAACTTTGCCAATCCGTGGATATGGAACGGGTCTTCGGCAATCATTGTCTCTATATCCCGTGGTTGGCCCGCATACGCGAGCACGAAACCGCCGCTTTCTCCATGCAGCGGGCCCGCGGCAAGGATATTTCCCGCTTGCGCGTATTTGATGAGCCACGCCTTGTGAGCATCGAGATGCGCCTGGATTTCTTCGAAGGGACGGACGTAGTCGAGCTTGATGGCGAACAGCATAAGCGACTCCTGTTACTGGATGGTTTGCGCACCGGACGTGCGTATGTCGACGAGTACGTCGGTCAGGGTCGCCCTGGCAAGCGCGATGCTCTCGTCCCGGACGGCTTGACCCTTCGACGCTCCTTCGGCCCGCACGAAGCGGACGTCGGTGATGCCCAGGAAACCGAAGAACGCCTTCAGGTAGCTTTCCTGGAAGTCCATGTGTGAGAGCGGTGCGTCCGCGTAAAATCCGCCGCGCGCAGAGGCTACGATCACCTGCTTGCCGCCTGCCAGGCCGACCGGGCCGTTTTCGGTATACCGGAACGTGCGCCCGGCCTGGGCTACACGATCGAGCCATGCTTTCAACTGACTCGGCACCGAAAAGTTGTACATCGGCGCACCGATGACAATGACGTCGCTCGCTAGAAACTCCTTGACGAGTGCTTCGGAGAGCTCATGTTCGCGCGCGGTGGCGTCGTCGAGAGCACCGACGCCGATCTGCCGAAATCCTGCTGCGATCGGGCCGGTGAGATGCCGGATTTCGTCGTGGACGAGATCGCGGTACGTCACATGCGCCGACGGATGCTGCGCCCGCAGACCAGCTACCACGGCTGCGGACAGCTCTCGCGTGATGGAACTGTTGCCGAGCATGCTCGAATCGAGATGAAGGATATTCATTGAAGCCTCGCTGACAGGGGAGGAGTGAAGCGCGTCGAAACGCGCTGGAATTCATTGCGATGCCTTCCGGGCGGCCAGATCGATCAGCCTCGCGACCTCGTCCGGGTGAGATAGCATCGACATGTGGCTGGAGCGAATCGACGTGACCGTTGCCCCGATGTGCTGCGCAATGGCTTGCTGCACGGCGGGCTTCAGCGCATTGTCGTTGGTGGTTCGCAGATACCAGACAGGCTTGTCGTGCCAGGCCGCGTGCTGGATTTTCCCAGTGAAGCAGGCCGCTGCGACAGGCTGTTGAACCGATGCCAGGACGCGAGCCTGTTCGAGCGGAATGTCCGCTGCCATGACGTGCTGAAACGCTCGCGCATCGTCGAGCCAGATTAGCCCATGGGCGTCAGATGCGAGGCCGGTCATCGGCGCGTGGAGGCGTTGCAGCAGGTCGGCGACGGACTCGCCGTCGTCCGGTACCAGCGCGGACAGATAGACCAGGCCTTTCACACTGGCAGCGTTGCCGGCCTGTGTAGGCGTTCGTTATTAGCGCTAGCCGTGTTCAGAAACGTTGCTAGCGGAAATTCTCAAAGAAGCCTTGGCGAACAGGGGCTTTTTGAAGTTTTCTGGCGGCTGCTTGGCCGTTGCGTTTCTGCAACAGAAACTTGGCCTATGTTCACTAACGTTGCTAGCACGTTGCACGTGTTCTTTAATACTGCTAGCGCACGTGTCGCGTGGATTGATAGGGATCCATATGGCTTCGATCGAAGAGCGGGCCGCTCGAGCAGCGAAGATTGCGTCCGTGCTTCGACCGCTTGGCAACGGCGTGCTTTCCCGACAGCAGGCTGAACGAGCAGCACAGCTATTAGGCGTTCACTGCACCACCGTATATCGCCTGCGTCGACGTTTCCTCGCAGATCCGGTCGCCAGCACATTAGAGCCAAGGCAGCCGGGTAGGGCGACCGGGGGCAGACTGGACGCCGCCGTCGAATGCGTCATCGACGAGGCCGTGCACGAATGGCTCCCTGATCAGCGACACCTTGCGCATCCTGCAACTGATCTTGTACTTGAGGTGAAACGTCGCTGCAGCGTTGCAGGTCTATCGCCTCCAAGCGGGTGTTGCTGCGGTCCACCGCAACGCGACCGTCATGTCGCCGCTTATCTCGCCGCACGCCAGGGCGGCGCAGCAGCAACTGTTGCTCCCGCATGACCCGATACACGCGCTTGGCGTTGATGCACGGCGCACCGGTCTGCTCCCGACTGCGGCGCAGCAGCGCCCAGACACGCCGGTAGCCGTAGGTCGGCAGATGCGCCACATGGGCCTGAATTTCCTCGACCAGCCCGGCATCATTGGTCATGCGGGCACGGCGACCATCGCGCCAGTCAGACGAGCGAGCTCGCTTCACCGCCACGGCAGAGCGCGCCACGCCGAGAACTTCGCAGACCGTCTTCATCGGTCGTCCCCCGGCAGCAAGGGCGAGCACGCAATCAGGTTTTTTGAACGGCCCCATTCCACGGCTTCTTTCAGGATTTCGACCTCGAGTGTCTTCTTCCCTAGTAGCCGTTGCAGTTCCTTGATTTCCTTGATGGCGGCGGCCAGCTCAGATGCCGGCACAACGGTTTCGCCTGCCTTCACCGCTACCAGACTGCCTTCCTGGGATTGCTTGCGCCAGCCGAACACTTGGTTGGCGTTGACGCCGTGCCGACGTGCAACGGCCGACACCGACGCTCCCGGCTCCAATGTTTCCTGAACGATGGCGATTTTTTCTTGCGCCGTGCGCCGACGACGGCGCTCCGGCTCGGTCAGAATTTCGATGCTTTCCACGTAACGACTAAGCTTACCGATAGGCGCAAGACTATCCGTTATTTTAAGAGAGTCCTCGTGTCCTCAGATACGTGGGGCCGCTCCATTGGGCTCGATGCCATTCGGCTTGCACGTCACGACGAGAATGTCTCAAGTCCGCAAAAAATCCATCGCTGTACGCCTAGACTTGTACGTGCGCATCTGAGCAGCAATCAATGACAGTCCAACCTCGACCCATCAGCGTGTCGAGTTCCCCAGGCCCAAACGCATCCTTTCGCATCGCCAAGCACAGCAGATGGGTCGGGCGAGTCATCGCGACGTAATGTAACTTGAGCCGCCCGAGCGTTCTCGGGCCTTCAGGGACTTGCCGGCCCCTGGCGTTTGTCGAAAAGCCGCCTGACTTCGTGCCCAGCAACCATGGCTTCAGTTCGCTTAGATGATGCGCGTGGTAGAAACTGTCGAGGACGAGCGTCGCCGTGTGCGTTTCGCCCTTCACCGCATGGATCGAGCTCAGCCGAATGTGTACCTGCGGGGCGTCGGGCGGATAAGCAAACAAATTGTCTGCGCACGCGGCAATTGCGGCTTCGCCCTCAGCTACGGGCTGAGCCTGCGGCAGCGCTAAGAAGGTGGCAACATCCTCGCCGAGCACCTCTGCACCGCTCAGTTGCCGGATCACCGCCTCAATATGGGCTTGTGCTGCCGCGGCGCAGAGCGCAGGGGTGATATCCCCTTGGTGTGTCAAGATGATTTCTTGCAATGCGAGATATTCGCATCTCGCGTCGCTGTCGCCAAGAATCTCGACCACCCGGCGATGAGGCGATTTTCGTGCGCTCGCCCCATACGGGACGCCGGCAAGCTCGCTTGCGGCGAGGAGCGCCGCCGCCACGGCGTTGATAAGTTTGCCCGTGTTTCTGCTGCCAGCCATCTCAAAACGAGCCCGCGCAAGGTATTGGGCGAAGCTGCTCGGCGTAGACTCCTTCCGAACGCATGCCGGGTCGTAACTGGGCACATAGTGTCCCATCGCTCGCGGGATGCGATCGTCGTCTCCGGGTTCGTGAACCCCAGCCACTGCAGTGAACACTCCGTTTTCCAGTACAGCCGCATCGAAGCTATCCAGCAGATGCTGGCCATAGCGCTCCAGCACTCTCTGGACCGACCCGTCATCGAAAAGGAAGATTGCCGACGCCTTAGGATCGGCGCTGAGGTGATCCGGTGGACCGGCGCCGATTAGCGCATGCGGCGTAACCCCCAATCCCTTTACTTGGTCCGCAAGATTCTGACCAAAACGGTAGCTGCGTGGCATTGGATGTACAACAGCGCCTGGAAACTGATCCGTCGTGGCGCCGCTCTGGCTGGCGCTTTCGTAGATGGCTTGGTTGGAGTCGCCGAAACGCTGACGGCGCGACGGCGCGTCGCCGCTGCAAAAGATGCGGTGCAGCAGCGCCGATTGTGCCTCACTGTTGTCCTGCGCCTCGTCGATGAATACCAGCGGAAAGCGCCGACGTAGCATTGGAATCGTCTCAGGATGCCGATCAAGCAATTCGCAGGCCCATACGAACATTTCGTCGAAGCAAAAATATCCCTGTTCGCTCGACTGGCGACGCGCATCGATCATCGCTTGATATGTCGGCGTCTGCGGTCCGAAACGGCCTGTCTTGCCCCCGCCATAGTCAGTCTGGTCGTAAATCAGGCAGGTCTCGCTCAGATTTGCCTGCTGCAAAGCCCAGCGCCGATTCGCGGGTAACAGGTTCCACCGCTTCGCAAGTGCAATCCTGGTATCGATGCAGCGCACTTCGACTCCTTTCGACCGAAGCCAAGGCAGCGCGAGATACTCATTCACAAACGCGTGGATCGTGCCGACGAAGTGCGGGTAGCGTGTCAAGGAGACACCCAACGCCGAGCTGCTGAGCTTCGCGCTGATTTCGTTGCGCGCGGCATTGGTATGTGACAGCACGCAGATGCCCTGCTGACGGCTTGGCCAGCGCATCGCTAGAACTGCGAGTTTTGCGACCAACAAAGTCGTCTTGCCACTTCCCGGGCATGCCTCGAAGTCGATTGTGTCGAGTCGCAGCATTGCTCGGAGTCGGCTGTCATCACCCTCGACAGCCGCAAATCCGGCGGGGCCAAGCCCCATCAATACCGCTGCCCAGGTAACGTCTTCCTCGCGGACTAGATCGTCGTACATCACTCAGGCCCCCGGTGCCCGCGCCATCACTACCGCGCCGGGCTCTCCGGCTGCGCCACCTGCGAGCGGCGGTGCGAACGGCCCGGTGACATGCTCGATAGCAGCAACGATGTAGGGCGGCAGCAATGCGCGCAAGCTATGGGCATCTAGGTTATTGTAGGCGGCCTCCTTTTCCAGCAGTTCGGCAAGATATTGCGCGCCGATCGCCTTTGAGGCCCCATCAGCCTCAAACAGCGCATAGACATGTGAGGCGAGCGTCGATGGGTCATGACCCGCATCGATCAGCGCTTGATAGGCTGCATCGGCGGCGGCGAGGATGACGGCCTGCTCGGCAGTGCCGGCAGAGAGGCGGTCATTGGCTAACGCCAGTGTCCCAGCGCGGTAGACGTGCTTGCCGAGACCGTGGAATGCGAGGTCAAATTCAAGCGTCCATTCGTTAGCGACGAACGTCTCGACCTTTTGGCCTGAGGCCTTCTCCCTGCGGTCGGCTCGCCGCTGTTCAAGGTGTTCGCCCGGAAAATCGTCCTTAATCCGCCATTGCCGCTTTGAGGGAGGTCTTGGAGGGATCGGTTGCCCGTCCTCCAGCTTGCCGACGATCCAAGGCGCATTGTTGGGCATCACGTCCATGTCGGTGATGCAGGCGACGGGAATGTTAATGACCCCATCCTTCTCGACGTCTTCGCGCATGAAAATGCGTGCGTATCGGCCGAGCCCAACACCGCCGACATTAACCACGGAGACACCGTGATGGTGGAAATCGCGGTCAAGTAACCTCGCTATGACGGGCAGGAGGATGTTCTCGGCATCCCCCTCGACGATCATCACTGCGCGCGCGAAGAACAAGTTTGCCTTGGTGACGTCGAGGAAGCGCTCGAGAAATCGATAGTCTGATGCGCTGAGCTTGGTCTTACCCTCACACAGAGGGAAAGCCCGTCCGCCTTCAATCAATACGAGCTTGTCGAGTTGTAGGTCCGAAGCGAGATTGGCACTGTGCGTTGTAACGATGATCTGGATGCGCTGTCCATCGGCACGCGACTTCTTTGCCTGTGCCTGCAGGAACGACATAAGTTGCAACTGCCGCTGCGGATGGAGATGCGCCTCGGGCTCTTCGATCAGCAGCAACGGGAACCCGTCGCTTTCAGTGGCGAGAAGCAGGAGCTCGCACGCCATGAACAGCAGGTTGTTTGAGCCGAGTCCACGACTGTGCGCACTTTCGGCGTCAGACGACGCGGTCAGTACGAGCTCAAGCTTCTCAAGTAGCTGCCGCAATCTGAGGCTGTCCTCCTGCGCTCCTGCTACGCCGATCCGCGCATTCAGCATATCGTTAGCGAACGAGAGGGGCTTCAAGTACTCGTCATTGAGTCGCTTTCGAGCCTGCGTAATGCCTTCGCTCTCCCCAAGCAGATGTGTAGCATAGTCGCCGAGGCCCAACACACTCAACGTCGTCGGGTCGGGTGGCGGATCGGCAAGTTTGTCGAAAGGGTTTCCTGTGTCGCGGATTTCAGTGGTGTGCTGGAGAATCTGCGATAGTCGCGATCCTCGCCCAGAGCTCATGGCCCGCTCGGCGTCGCGCAACGGCCGCAGATACGTCGCCGTCAGCAGCGATCGTGCCCCCAGATCGAGCAATGGGCCGTCTCCCTTGGCACCCGTGCGCCACTCAGGCGGAAGAACGCGGCGCGAGCTGCCTTCCTTGGTGTTGCGTTTCGCAACCCAGGTCACGATCAGCGCGGTATTGATCGCCCCGGCTACCGTCTCATACGTGAGGAACTCGGCAAACGCACCTCGATCCGCCGTGGTGAGTCCTCTAAAAGTCAGACGGATGATAATTTCGTCGGCACTTGGACCACCGGCGGTGGGCTGATGAAAATCAAGTGGATCCACCCGCAGCAGGTCCTGGTCACGCGTGCCGACCACCAAACGTAGCGCGTCGATGACCGCTGTCTTGCCGGCATCATTCTCGCCGACCAATGCGGTAAGTCCCGGGGACAGTGCTAGCACGGGCGCTTTGTTACCGGCACCAAACAGCCGGAAGTTCTCGATTCGAATTTCTGCGATATACACAGTGACGCCCCTGCTGCGTAGAGTCCTACCGATAGGCTAATCCAATGACACATCCGAGAGACTGAAAATTGCTCGGAAATTCTAACCGATCATTGGGGCTGCAATAGGCCGGAAATAGAATTTCAGGTGCGTCTAGTAAACGGTAATCCTTCGCTTTTGACGCGAGTCGAAGGTCGCGTTTCTGTTGTGGCCACGAGCCCCTGTTTCGGCGCCATGGCGGCCAGGCCCATGTTAGGGCGCTCGTGATTGTATTGCCATATCCATTCGGTTGCGACGTGTTCAACATGCACGGTCGTCCGATTCGATTGCGACACAAATCCAACATGGTTGGAGAGTAGAGCGCGGGGACGACGTTTTCGCCACACAAGCTGATTTCATCGACTCAGATGACCAGAGAGGCCATGCGACTGAAGAGATCAGCGCGCTGCTGGTCGTGTCTGGTCCCGCAACCGCGGACGATGTGCAGGCGAATGCGTCTGGCGGTGTGTTGGTTACGTTGTCCAGGCGCTTGGGCATCGTCGTCAAGCCGGATGGCATTGCCCGCGAGGCGGTCACCAAACCCGCGTCCGAATGCCTGCTTTGTATGAGTGCCGACCGGTTGAATCCGCCGTCGTTCAGAGTCGATCGCATCGTTGCAGAACCGCCATTCACTGTCGCGTGCAGTTCGCGGCGTCGGGATCGACGCGACAGCAAGATACGGAACCATTATCACTATGCTGCGATTGCCTGCTCAAAACTCAGATTTCGCACAACGCATGACTGCCACTGCCGGCGTCGCAGGGGAGTTGACGCCGGTCTTCGTGAGTCGCGGCCGATGAAAACTTTTCATTGCAAACGGTGGCGCGTTCAATTCGGTCTACGATTGTCACGCGAGTTACTCCACCACCTTGAAAAGGCGGTTCTTGTTGATCATGCCGACTTTCGTCTGTTTGCCGTCGTCGTCAGCAGCGGGCCGCAGATGCCGATCGTCGAGCGTCGGCCCCGTATAGCGGCTGCGCGGCCGGATCACCTTGCCGACGCGCAGCTGTTCGATGCAGTGTGCGAGCAGTCCGACGCTGCGCGCGATCGAGAACAGCCCGAACGCCGCATCGCGCGGCAACTGAAGCTGCACCGACAGCATCGCCATCGCGACATCGATGGTCGGCCGCTGGCCGGTGAGCATCGTGACCTTGTCGACGAAGTGCGCGAGTTCCGTCGGCGGATCGAGCCGCGCAAGCAGCGCGGCCGCGCGCGGATCGCCGTCGGGGTAAAGATGATGGCCGAAACCGGGAATCGGGATTGCGGACTTCAGGTGATGATCGACGACGCGCTCGGCACTCAATCGTTGCACATCGTCGAACACTGCGCGCACGCGTCCCGACGCGTCGCCGTGCAGCGGTCCCGACAACGTCGCGAGCCCCGTCAGCAGGCAGCCCGCGAGCGACGCGCCGGTCGATGCGGTGATGCGCGCGGCGAATGCCGAACTCGTGATCTCATGATCGGCGACCAGCACCATCGCGCGGCGCAGCAGGTCTGCGCCATGGCTGTCGAGGCCCCAGCCGGCCGCGAGCCGCTGATGGGTGTGAAGCGGGCTTGCGCCGGCGTCGTCTTGCGCGCCGAACGCGCGCGACACGATCGCAACGAGCTGCCCGGCCTCGATGTGCAGCGCGCTGTCGAGCCGGCCGAGCGTCGAATGGCCAAACGCGGCCAGCGTCGCGAGCATCGTGAACGCACATTGCCGGTCACGCTCGCCGGGCGGCAGCACGATCACCGGCGCGTCGAACGACACCGGCGCGGTGGCCTGCCAGAGCAGCGAAGCCGTTTCCTCGAGCGTCGCGGTATCTGCGAGTTCAATGCTGTCGCGGCCGCGATACCATGCGCGACCCTTCGAGAACGTGGTGATGCCGCTGTAAATGCACGGCTCGGCGCCAAAGATCGTGCTGGCCGCGAGCGCCGCTCGCTTGCGGCCGACCTGCTTCTTGCGGCACAGCGCGACCACATCCTCGGCCCGATACAGGCTCTTGCGCGGATCGTCGGGATCCTGCATCACGGCAATGCTGCCGCGGCTGGCGTACGCGTAGACGGTCTGCGCCCGCACGCCGAGCCGCCGCGCTGCTTCCGTCAGGGTGATCCAGTTCTGCATGGGGAGTCGTGATGAGGATGCGGCCGGTGCGCGGCCGCTTGCGCCGACTATAGACCGGGTTCAGTTGAATGTCATCTCGGCCGGGCGCCGCTCGAGCACCTCGACGAGGATGTCGCCGGGCGCGCGCACGAAACAGCCGCGCACGCCGGCGCGGATCCGCGTGACGGGCTGGACGATCTCCGCGCCGTTGTCGACCAGATGCGCGTAAGCCGCATCCAGATCCTCGACCAGCACGCCCAAGTGGTCGATCCCTTGCATGCGCGCGCCGTCCGGCACGATCGCCGGACACGCGTCCGGCAGCGCCGTGATGAAGAGGTTGATCGCCCCGATCCGCAGGTCGACGCGGCCGGGGCGCCGCACGATTTCGGCGTTCAGGCAGCGCGCGAACCACGCGGCGGTGGCCTCGGCATCAGCCGAGCAGAGTTGCAGGTGATCCCATTTGAATTCGATCATGGTCGTGTGCGGTACGTGCAGTGGAGCGTAAAAGGGGGCGAACCGGGTCAGAGCTCGATACGCGACAGCTTGCCGAGCAGCACCGAGTACGACAGCGTGCCGAGGAGGCAGATCGCACCCATCAGGTTCAGCGCCCAGAAAAAGTTGCCGGTGTGCTGCGTCACGTAGCCGATCATCAGCGGCGTGGTGACGGCTGCGATATTCGCGGCGAGGCTCGTGATGCTGCTGGTGAGCCCGACATAGCGTTTCGGCGCGATCTCGGACACCGCCGCCCACGACATCGAGCCGATTCCCTGTGCGAAGAACGCGACGGTTAGGATCGCGATCACCAGCGCGTTCGACTGCACGAAATTGACGAGCACGATCGATGCGCCGAGGAAGGTACCGATCACGAGGGGCGCCTTGCGCGACGACGACATTGATACGCCGCGCCGGATGCAGAGATCGGACAAATAGCCCGCGATAAGGATACCGAGCGTCGCGCCGATGAACGGCATCGCCTGGAAGAAACCGACCTTGATCATCGACATGTGCCGTTCCTCGACAAGGTAGGTCATGAACCAGGTCGTGAAGAACACCAGCAGCGTGTTGTTGCAGAACTTGCCGAGACAGATCGCGAGGATCTGCCGATAGCCCAGCAGGCGCAGCGCCATGCGCCAGTCGAACCGGTCGCGCGCCGTCACTACCGGCTGCCCTTCGGTGATGTACTGCAGCTCGGCCGCGTTGACGCGTGGATGGCGCGACGGATCGCGATAGAGCCGGTACCAGACGACGCTGAACAGAATGCCGAACGCGCCGGTCGCGAAGAACACGGCGCGCCAGCCGAATGCCGACGAGATCCACAGCAATAACCCGGTGAAGAGCGGCGTGCCGATGTACTGACCCATCACGTACATGCTCGTCGCGAAGCCGCGCTCCTGGACCGGGAACCACATCGTCACCGCGTGCGCGTTCGACGGAAACGCGGGCGCTTCGAGCGCGCCCATCGCTAGCCGAGAGCCGAGCAGCATGTGGTAGCCATGCGCGAGCCCTTGCGTCAGCGTGGCCAGCGACCAACCGACGAGCGATAGCGCATACGCGACGCGCGAGCCCAGCATATCGGCGAGCACGCCTGCCGGCAGCAGCGCGATAGAGTATGCGAGGCCGAACACCGCGAACAGCTCGCCCATCTGCACGCGGGTAAGCGCGAGATCCTTCGACAACGCCGGAGCGACGATGCCGAGCGCCGAGCGATCGACGTAGTTGAGGACGGTGGCCACCAGCAGCATCGACAGCACGCCGTAGCGCACCCGCGATCGCCTGGCGGCGCCTGCGTGCGCGTCGAACCCGCGCATGACCGAAACCTGTTCTTCAGCGGTTTTCAATGTCGTCTCCTGTTTTGTGATGGTTGTGCTGGTGCACCTGCCGCGTGTGCCGGCGCGCGTCCGGTCAGCCGCGTCCGACGAAGGGCATCGCGCTTGCCATGATCGTCATGTTCAGAATGTTCGCTTCGAGCGGCAGGCTCGCCATCTGCACGATCGCGCTCGCGACATGCACGACGTCGACGCGCGGCTCGGGCGCGATGCGGCCGTCGGCCTGCAGCACGCCGCTGTCCATGCGCTCCGTGAGCGAGGTCGCGGCGTTGCCGATATCGATCTGGCCGCAGGCGATGTTAAACGGTCGACCGTCGAGGGCAAGCGAACGCGTGATGCCGAGGACCGCGTGCTTCGTGGCCGTGTACGCGATCGTGTGCGGGCGCGGCGTGTGCGCGGAGATCGAACCGTTGTTGATGATGCGGCCGCCTTGCGGCGTCTGGCGCTTCATCTGGCGCCACGCGGCGCGGGCGCACAGGAACACGCCGGTCAGGTTGGTGGCGACCACGTCGTTCCAGAACTCAAGCGAATAATCGTCGAGCGGCACGGCGCCTGCGTTGCGGCCCGCGTTGTTGAACAGCACGTCGAGGCGGCCGAAGTCATGCGCAATCCGCGTGAAGCTCGCATCGACCGACGTTTCGTCGGACACGTCGGTTGGAATCGCCGCTGCGACGCCCCCGGCCAGCTCGATGATCTCTTGCGTCGCGAGTAGCGGATCGATGCGCCGGCCGAGCAGCGCGACGCTGAAGCCGGCTTGCGCGAGCGCTACCGCAGCGGCCTGTCCGATGCCGGTGCCGGCACCCGTCACCGCCGCGATTTTTTTCTCTGCCTGCATTTTCACGCCCTCGTCTTCAGTCCGTTGAACATGCAAAAAGCATTGCGCGGCGACGATTTCGCAGCAATCTTGATTCTTTCAATCAATATCAACCGCCCCGTCCAGACAGGCTGGCGTCAGGGTTTTCCTGAGTTCGCGGCTGCGCTGTTCGCGCGCCGGCACGGCATCGCGCATGGCAGAGGACATGATCGGAATCGGTCGATCATCCGGTCGCTCAATGCCGCGCGGACATGTTGATCGAACCAATCAATATTGACCTGCGCCGACTGCGCTTCGTAGGCTGTGTTCCGTTATCCGAACCAAGGACGAGACCATGCCTGACAACAATCGCACCCAGCTGCTGGTTGCGCGACGCGTTCCCGCCGCGGTGGCCGCGCGTGCGGCGGCCGAATTCAACGCCTATGTAACCGACGCCGACATGGACGCGCCGTCCGTCGTCGAGTTCTGCAACCGCTACGAGACGCCGGCGGTGCTGATCGGCAAGAAATCGGGGCTGCAGGCCGAGCACATCGCAGCATTGCCGCCGAGCGTGAAGATCATCGCGAACGCGAGCGCCGGGTACGACCACATGGATGTCGCTGCCGCACGCGCACGCGGAATTGCGGTCAGCAACGCCCCCGATGCGCTGACCGACTGCACGGCCGATTTCACGATGCTGCTGGTGCTGGCCGCGTGCCGGCGTGCATCGGAGTACGAGCGTATCGTGCGCGCGGGGTGGGGAAAGTCGTTCGGCATGACCGACATGCTCGGCACGCGCGTGAACGGCAAGACGCTCGGAATCGTCGGTTTCGGGCGGATCGGCCGTGCGGTCGCGCAGCGCGCTCGCGGCTTCGGGATGAAGATCGTCTATACCGACCGGCGTCCCGCGCCGCCCGAGATCGAGGCCGGTGCACGCTATTGCGCGGATCTCGACACGCTGCTCCCGCAGTGCGACATCCTCACGCTGCACGTGCCCGGCGGCGGCACGCCGTTGATGACCCGCCGCGAATTCGGCTTGCTGTGCGCCGGTGCGGTATTCGTGAATGCGGCACGCGGCAGTCTCGTCGACGAGGATGCGCTTTACGATGCGTTGACGTCGCATCGGCTGTTCGCCGCAGGGCTCGACGTTTACCGGAACGAACCCAACATCGATCCGCGCATTGCCGCGCTCGACAATGTGTTTCTGTCGCCGCACATGGCGAGCGCGACCGTCGAGACGCGCGACCAGATGGGGTTTACCGCGCTCGACAACGTCGCGGCGGTGCTTGACGGGAAGGGGGCGCCGAACGCGCTGTGATGACGGCGGGCGCGAGCGCTTGCCCATGCCGGGGTGTCCGATGACGGAACCCCCGGCTTCAACCGCGTCGTTACTTCAACACCCCCTCCGCCACCAGCACCTCATGCGCGGCATTGAACGCGCTGAGACGATGCGGAATACCCGAATAGGCGGTCGCATGCAGCAGGGTCGCTTTTATTAGGTCCAGGGGAGTGACGACGGATGCCCTAATGTCGAGTTGCGATAGGGCTTCCGCCTAGGTCTCGCGTGATGCGCCAAACCATGCCGCCGCTCGGGCCTGTCAGGAATTTTGTGTTTAAGGCATAACATGCTCCCAAGGAGAGTTTATGCCTCGCAAACCGAAAGCCCAGCCGCGGCTCTGCCGGCGATTCCGGCCGAGTTGCTCGAGCAGTTCGGCAACGGTCCGATGACGGCCGAAGCCATCAACGCCGCGACGCTGGCGTGTTGATTTCCACTGAATCTTGACCCACCCCGAGACAGCGTAGTACATCTATTCCGGTGTGGATAACTCCTCACTGCCTGCTGCTTTTGCTGCTCTCTTTCTGGTTGCCTTCGCCTTGGCAGAACTGGACTTGAAGCGCCATGATTCATTGCCTGTTTCGACGATGTGGCAGTGATGGGTGACGCGGTCCCGCAGCGCCGTCGTCATCTTTGCGTCCCCGAACACGGTCGCCCACTCACCGAAGCTGAGGTTGGTGGTGATCGCGACACTCGTGTGTTCATACAGCTTCGAGAGCAAGTGGAACAGCAATGCGCCACCGGTTTGGCTGAACGGCAGGTAGCCCAGTTCGTCGAGGATCACCAGGTCGACGTACATTAGCTTATGGGCGATCTCGCCTTGTTTGCCGATGGACTTCTCCTGCTCCAGTAACTTTGGACTAGTCGTGACTAAGCTCTACGCGCTTGATCTCTTTAACGATGACGAGATAACAGAACACTGTAATCAGCGCATTGGCACCTACAAAAGCCAGGGCGCCGTTAAACGAGCCACCAGACCGTGCGACGAGATACCCGATCACAATGGGGGTGACGATACCGGCAACGTTGCCAAACATGTTGAAGATCGATCCAGACAGGCCAATCGCTTCCTTGGGTGAGGTGTCTGCGACCACAGCCCATCCAAGTGCGCCCAGACCCTTCCCGAAGAAGGCAAGCGACATAAGGGCAACGACGACCCAATCGGTATTGACGTAGTTGCATCCGACGATGCAGCACGACAGCAGCATGCCGCCAACGATCGGCGTCTTTCGTGCGACGGTGAGCGAGCGACCATGTCGTATAAGTGTGTCCGACAACACGCCACCGAGAACGCCGCCACCGAACCCGCAGATGGCCGGCAGGGAAGCGATGAGCCCTGCCTGGAGGATAGTCATGTGCCGGGCCTGAACGAGGTAGATCGGAAACCACGTCAGGAAGAAATAGGTAAGCACGTTAATGCAGAATTGTGCGAGATACACGCCGAGCAGCATGCGATTGCCCAGCAGTTGCCGCACAACGCCCCAGCCACCGCGATGACTGCGCGAACCGGCGTCGGCTAGTTTTCGGCCGTGAATGAGGCCACCGCCCTGGTCAATATACTCGAGCTCCGGTTTATTGACGCCCGGATGGTTCACCGGGTTTTTCATGACCTTGAGCCACGTTATTGCTAGCAGCAGTCCGGCAAAGCCCATGACGACGTAGACGTAATGCCAGCCGAAGGCGTGGGTAATCCACGCCATCAGCGGAGTAAACACGACAGCTGCGAAATATTGCGCCGAATTGAAGATAGCGGAGGCAGTACCGCGTTCCTTTGTAGGAAACCAGCTCGCTACGACCTTGGCATTTGCAGGGAACGCCGGCGCCTCAGCGGCCCCCATGACAAAGCGCAACATGAATAGCGTGGTTACCGCTGATGCGGCGCTCCCTGCCAGGCCGATCGAGCTTTGAAGCAATGTAAAGAGAGACCAGAGGAAGATGCTCGCGGCATACACTCGGCGTGCTCCGAAGCGATCGAGCAGCCAGCCGGCTGGAATCTGACAGAGAACATAGGCCCAGCTAAATGCGGAAAAGATGTATCCCATCTTGACCGCATCGAAGCCGAACTCTCCCCGCATTGCAGATCCGGTGACCGACAAGGTCGCGCGATCTGCGTAGTTCAATGTCGTGATGACAAAAATAAGGGCCAGAATGACGTGGCGGACCTTCGTACGCTTGAGTGCGTCCGCGGGATTTGCCGTGCGGCTCATTTCCATGACGATCTTCCTCTGTTTAAAGCGAGCGGGGTGCCTGTGTCGCTGTTGGGCATAACTGCGCGGCTAGCCCCGCCTGTCTCCTCGTGGCGTGCTTACTGCGCGCCGAGCTTTTTGATCAAAGCGTCAAGCTGGCTCAGTTCTTCGTCGTTGAGGTCCGTGAGCGGAGCGCGAACCGGGCCGGCATCGTGGCCAACGAGCTTTGCGCCCGCCTTGACGATGCTGACTGCGTAACCCGCACGGCGATTACGGATTGCGAGGTAAGGAAGGAAGAAGTCGTCAATCAGCTTTCCAATCGTTGCGTGATCGTCCGATGCGATTGCACGATAGAAGTCCATGGCGGTCTTCGGAATAAAGTTGAAGACGGCGGACGAGTAGACCGGAACGCCGAGGGCCTTATACGCGGCTGCATAAACTTCAGCCGTCGGCAGGCCGCCGAGATAGGAAAACCGCTCACCCAGGCGGCGACGGATCGTCACCATGTTTTCGATGTCGCCGACACCGTCCTTAAACCCGATCAGATTCGGACAGCGATCGGCGAGGCGCTCGAGCATGTCAGCGTTCAGCTTCGAATTGGCCCGGTTATAGATGATCACGCCCAGATTGGGCACTGCCTTGCACACTTCCTCGGCATGCGCTGCGATCCCGTCGAGCGAGGCCTCCGTCAGGTAATGCGGCATCAGGAGGATGCCCTGCGCGCCATTGCGCTCCGCTTCTTTCGCGTACTCGATGGCAACGCGCGTCGGACCACCCGCCCCTGCGAGGATTGGCACCTTGCCCTTGCAGACTTCGGTCGCCGTACGGACGACGGCTGTGTAGTCATCACGCGTAAGTGAGAAGAATTCGCCCGTGCCGCCCGCTACGAACAGTGCCGTTGCGCCGTAAGGCGCGAGCCAGTCGAGGCGGCTTGCGTACGTATCGGCGCGGAAATTGCCCTGTTGGTCAAAGTCCGTGACCGGGAAGGAGAGGAGGCCGTCGGAGACGATTTGCTTGAGTTCTTGCGGAGTGGTCATGATGGAGCGTTCCAAGAAATTCGGTTCGATTTCGGTTTCTGCTTATATGTCATCGTACAACTGGGCTTTCGGCTGAGCAACTGGAAATGGCGGTTTTCAGAGATTTCCCAGGGTAAATAGGTATCCAAAAAGAGGTTGTACGTTGTATGATGACGTAAAACTAAGCAGGGTCATTGGGCGAACCCCGCCGCTCAGAGGAAGATGCAAATGGAACAGACACCGCTTTATATTCGCGTGCACCCCAATGACAACGTCGCGATCGTTGTCAATGACGGGGGACTGGGGGAGGGAGCGACTTTCCCAGATGGTCTGGCACTTCGCGAACGGGTGCCGCAAGGCCACAAGGTCGCGCTGAAGGATTTCGCTGAGGGCGATGAGGTCGTCCGGTACAACGTTGTGATCGGGTATGCGAGCCAGGCGCTGCCCAAGGGAAGCTGGGTGAACGAGCACGTCATCCGGATTCCAACCCCTCCCGGCCTCGACGATCTTCCGATCGCGACCATCAAGGCGCCGGTTATGCCGCCTCTGGAGGGTTACACGTTCGAGGGCTACCGCAATAGCGACGGTTCGGTCGGTACACGCAACATTCTTGCGATTACTACGACTGTTCAGTGTGTTGCAGACGTCGTTCAGCACGCCGTGACCCGGATCAAGAGCGAGCTGTTGCCGAAATATCCGAACGTCGATGACGTGGTCAGCCTCGGGCACACGTATGGATGCGGGGTTGCGATTGACGCTCCCGATGCAGTGGTGCCGATCCGTACAGTACGCAACATCGCGCTCAATCCGAACTTCGGCGGCGAAGTCATGATGGTGAGCCTTGGTTGCGAGAAACTGCAGCCCGAGCGTCTGATGCCTCCCGGGACGATTCCTATTGCGACTGTTACGGAAGCGGATGACGTCGCGGACGTCGGTGACCTGCCTTCGGACGTGAATGGTGACGTCGTGGTGCTGCAGGACGACGCCCATGTCGGTTTTGAATCAATGATCGAATCGATCATTCGGATGGCTGAAGGTCACCTGATCCGGCTGAATAGCCGGCGCCGGGAAACCTGTCCGGCTTCAGACCTGGTATTGGGCGTTCAGTGCGGTGGCAGCGATGCTTTTTCTGGCCTGACCGCAAACCCGGCAGTTGGTTTCGCCACCGATCTTCTCGTGCGCGCGGGTGCCACGGTCATGTTCTCGGAGGTGACCGAGGTGCGCGATGGTGTCGGTCAGCTCACAGGGCGCGCCGCTAATCCCGAAGTTGCCGCTGCGATCATTCGGGAGATGGACTGGTACGACAACTATCTGAAGCGCGGCGGAGCGGATCGTAGCGCCAACACGACGCCGGGGAACAAGAAGGGCGGGCTGTCGAACATTGTCGAAAAGGCGATGGGCTCGATCATCAAGTCCGGCAATTCGCAGATATCTGGCGTACTCGCGCCGGGCGAAAAGGTCAGGCAAAAAGGGCTGATCTACGCTGCGACACCCGCGAGCGATTTTATTTGCGGCACGTTGCAGGTGGCAGCCGGGATCAATCTGCACGTTTTCACAACAGGCCGGGGTACGCCGTATAGCCTCGCCGAGGTGCCCGTCGTGAAGGTCGCAACCCGTTCGGACCTGGCACGTCGCTGGCACGACCTGATGGACGTGAACGCAGGCACGATCGCGACCGGTACTGCAACGATCGAAGATGTGGGCTGGGAGTTGTTCAAGCTGCTGCTCGACGTCGCGAGCGGACGCAAACAGACGTGCGCTGAAAAACTGAAGCTCCATAACGCTCTGGTTCTCTTCAA
This sequence comes from Burkholderia cepacia ATCC 25416, assembly GCF_001411495.1. Classification (NCBI taxonomy): domain Bacteria; kingdom Pseudomonadati; phylum Pseudomonadota; class Betaproteobacteria; order Burkholderiales; family Burkholderiaceae; genus Burkholderia; species Burkholderia cepacia. Next base: position 152,429 of record NZ_CP012984.1, read on the forward strand.
TCCTGCGCCGGTGACCTGATCGCCGCTCGCTGCGCTGTAGTTGGACATCGCCGCCAACGCACCGGCCGATAAAAACCAATGAGATATGGACAGGCGACTCGCGCCTGGACCGGCCAGCCTTTCGTAGACATCTTCGAGCCATAATTTATGGCAACCGAGGAGGTCGATATGAGCGGCAAGCGGTACACGGATGAGTTCAAGATCGAAGCAGTCGAGCAAGTCACCGTGACCCTGCCTCGTTTTCACGTACAGCATGTCATGCAGCAGCGCGTAGGGTTGCGTCAGCGTCTGGCCTCAGGGCTCGTCGTCCAACTTTTGGTCGCGTTGAGTCATTGCAGGCATGGCCGATTGACTGGTGGCGCGCGGCAACAGGCGACCGGCGAATCGTTGGAAGGCTGCCTGCTGAACGTCGTCCGGGGGCCGGCCCGGCCCCCGGGTACTTCCGCGTGAGATCCACGTGCGCGGTTCCGTGGGGATCAGCGAAGGTCGGTGATCGTGGTGTTGTAGAGTTGCCCCGCGATCGACACGTTCTGCAGGCTAATGCCGTTCACGTTCCACGCATAGATCGGCCCCGGCGTGGTGGTGCTGGCCGGCCCCGTTGCGGTGGGCGAGCCGAAGTCGCAGTTCGAGATGGTCACGCCGGTGATGGCGGGAATCGTCGGGGTCGGCGCCGGACCGTTGTAGTCGAACGCCACCGGGCCTTGCGCGACGATCGCCTGGAAACACGAGCCGGTCGCGCTGCCGAGCGTGACGTTGGTGGCCTTCACGTTAGTGATGTTGACGTTCTGCACGAGCGCCGGGCGCGTCCGGATCGCATCGCCGGCGGGTTGGTAGTCGCAATCGAACGTGATCAGGCCGCCCTGCGATGCCGACGGATTGCCCGACGCCAAGGTTGCCACGCCGAGCGGCACGGTGCTGTTGATCGGGCTGCCGGCCAGCATCTTGCTGCCGTAGCCGCCGCCCGTCAGGCTCACGCCGTTCGGCAGTGTCACGCCGTTCACATAGAAGTTGCGCACGAAACCGCCGCGATTCATGTTGGTCTTGATGCGGATAGCAATGTTCAGCGAATTGGTCGCCCAGTGCTGGTTCAGCATCGTCAGGTTGCGCGCGTAAACGTTCTCGATGCCGCCGCCCATCTCGCTGCCGAGTGTGATGCCGCCGTGGCCGCTGTTCATGGTGCAGTTTTGCACCACGTGGTTCCGTGCCGCGCCGTATTGCGTATCGAGATCCTTGCCCGACTTGATCGCGATGCAATCGTCACCTGTGTTGAAGATCATACCGTCGCACAGCACGTTAGTGCAGGCATCGGGATCGAAGCCGTCGTTGTTCGGGCCGATGCTGTCGGCCATCACGCCGCGAATCACCACGTTTGTGCAGTCGGTCGGATGGTGCTGCCAGAACGGCGTGTTCTGGGTGTGATAGTTCTCCATTAGGACGTCGGTGCACCCGATGAATTCCACCATGCAGGGCCGCAGGTAATGGCCCAGCCCGAAGATGCACTGCGCTACCGGCACACCGGCCTCGGACAGCGCGGGCAGGTAGTTCTGATCCTGCTGCCACGGCGTGGCCGGATTGGTCAGCAGCGAATACAAAGCGTCCGGAATACCGGGCGCGGCCGTTTTCAGGTCAACGTTGTTCGGGTTCGTATAGGCCTGCGACGGCGTGGAGGAGCCAGCGCAACCGTAGACACCCGTGTTGCCTTTGTAGGTCCACCAGCAGGTGGCAGTGTTGCCCGAGCCGGCGAACGGCGTCATCGCCTGCCCGTTTAGGATCGAGGTGGTGCCTTCGCCGGTAAGCGCGATATGGCTGGCGTTGCGTGCGTACACTAGCGCGCCGAAGTTCAGGCAGTCGTTGGCCTGCCAGCGGCTGTAGAACAGCTTGCCGTTGGCGCCGCAGTCGACGGGGCCGTCCTTGGCGTAGTCGGCCGGGTTTTGGCTGAAGAAGATCGTGCAGTTCGCGCTCAGGTGAAAGTTGACGTTGCTCTGCAGCACGATCGGCCCCGCGCAGTACCAAGCGCCGGCCGGCACCACCACGCGTCCGCCGCCCGCTGCCGAGCAGGCTGCGATCGCAGCCAGGAAGGCTGGACGCGAATCCACCGCTCCAGCACCTGGGGTGGCGCCGGCGCCGGGGCTGAGCGGCGATTTGGCGGCGTCTGTATACGGGCTGGTTTGCGCAACGACCGAACACGGCTGGGCGCCGTAGGCCTCAACCTGGAAATCTAGGGCAGGGAACGACGACTGCGCGATGCCATTCAGCGAGGCGATGATGTTGGTCGCCAGGCCACTCGGCCCCCAGATCGGATCCGCCGCAGGCACGCTGGCGGGGGGCGGAGTGTTGTCGGTACCACCGCAAGCGCCGAGCAGGGCGCTGCCCATCAGGGCACCGCCGTAGCCGAGGAAATGGCGTCGAGTGATCCCGGGTATGGAGGGATGCCGAACGGTGCCGCCGGGTTGTGTATCGAAGTCGTTGTCGGTCACTGCTGTCTCCGTCCTTTTCTTGTGATCTTGTCGATGAGGTGATACCGTCGCCAGGGCCGTTGTCATACGATGACACGATGATATTATCGCTGAATGCACCAACGCTCCCGTCCGTGTCTACCCTAAGAACAAGCCGTCAGATTGCGCGTTATTATTGCCTTCCATGCGGCATATGAGGTTCACCGGGGTTTAGGCGGATTTCGGTCAACCTCAAAAGGGGGAGAGGTTTCCTGTGGCACAGCTCGAAAATCGTGTATAAGAAGTACGATGTCACATATCAAATTTCGCGACCCATACGCGGGTCACCACGTAACGCACCCCGCAATCCACCCAACAATGCCAGAACGTGCGTGGCTGATGCCCGGGACGGCCCACGTGCCGTCACCGCGGCTGATGACCAAGCAGAGACAGGAACCAAGATGCGCAACATGACGGTGCGAGCCAGCCTGCTCGCGGCACTGACGATGTTTGGGGTGGTGATCGTGATTGGCGGCATCGCCGGCATCGTGTCGCTGCAAATGGCCGATGCGAACGCGCAGCGCCTGCATGAGATTTCGCGCCAAACCATCCTCGTCAACGACGCATACAAGGACAGCACCCGCACGCGTTCGGCGCTGGTGCGCGCCTATAGCGCGCTGAAAGAGCGCAACGACACGGCGGCGCGCGATTCGGCCTTGCAGAGCGCGAATCGCACCTTCGAACGCTCCGCGAGCGAAACCAGCGCATATCGCGACGCAAGTGCGTTCGACGGCATGGATTCGGAGCTCAAACGACAGCTCGTGGCGTCGTCGGACCGGCTTGCGGCCCTTATCGCGCGCGCGGCCGACGCGCTGCGCAATAACGACACTGCCGGCTACGTGACCATCAACGACCGCGATGTCACCCGCGCGGGCATGGTGTACTCGGAAAACGTCGAGAAGCTGCAGACACTCGCGAACACCCTGACCGAACAGGCGCTCAACGACGGCAACGCGCGCTACCGGTGGATCCTGGGCTTCGTGGTGGTGGGCGTCGGGCTGGCGCTTGCGCTGATGGTCGTCACGCACGTCGCGCTCACGCGCATCGTGACGCGCCCGCTCGGCGAAGCGGTGGCGGTGCTCGACCGCATCGCGTCGAACGATCTGACTGTGCGCGTGCCCGAGGCGGGCCGCAACGAAATCGGCCTGCTTTTTGCGGCCATGCGGCGGATGCGCGACGGACTCTCGCGCACCGTGAGCGGCGTGCGAGACAGCTGCGACGCGATCCACACGGCTGCACGCGAGATCGCCGCCGGCAATCTCGACCTGTCGAGCCGCACGGAGCAGCAGTCGGCGTCGCTCGAGGAAACCGCCGCGAGCATGGAGGAACTGACCTCGACGGTCAGGCAGAACGCGGCGAACGCCACCGAGGCGAGCACGCTCGCGAGCGGCACGGCGGACCTCGCGCGCCGGGGCGGTGACGTGGTCGGCCGCGTGGTCCGGACAATGCAGGATATCAGTGCAAGCGCGCTCAAGATCGCCGAGATAACGAACATGATCGACAGCATTGCGTTCCAGACCAACATTCTCGCGCTGAATGCGGCCGTCGAATCGGCGCGCGCGGGCGAACAGGGGCGTGGCTTCGCGGTCGTCGCGGGCGAGGTGCGAACGCTCGCGCAGCGCAGCGCCAGCGCGGCGCGCGAGATCAAGGAACTGATCGGCGCCTCGATGAACGAGGTGCGAAACGGCAACGCGCTCGCGGCCGAAGCGGGCGCGGCGATGGAGGAGATCGTGGGCGCCGTGCGCAACGTGGCGACCATCTTGGTGGAAATGTCGTCGGCGACGAGCGAGCAGAGCGCCGGCATACAGCAGGTGGGCGTCGCCGTGAGCCAGATGGATCAAGTCACGCAGCAGAATGCGGCGCTCGTCGAGCAGGCCGCCGCCGCCGCGGATGCGCTGGAGCATCAGGCGCAATCGATGAAGGACGCCGTGGCGGTATTCCGTCTCGGCGAAGCTTGACGGCTTTCACCAACAAAAGGACGAAATGAAAACGACGATGAAGTTGCGCCGCGTGGCGCTGGCGCTCTCGGGCCTGGCCGCATCTTTCGCCGTGCACGCGGCGACGTACGCCTACGTTTCGAACGCCGACAGCCAGGACATCTCGGTGTTCCGCCTCGACGCACGGGCCGGCACGCTCGCCGCGGTCGAAACCGTGCCCGTGAACGGTACCGTTATGCCGATGGCGCTCTCGCCCGACCATCGTCGTCTGTATGCGGGGCTGCGCTCCAAGCCCTACAGCGTCGTGAGTTTCGCCATCAATCCGCTCGACGGCGACCTCGTCGAACTGGGCCGTGCGCCACTCGCCGAAAGCATGGCATACCTGTCGACCGACATGACCGGCCGCTACCTGATTTCGGCGTCGTACGGCGGCAATCTGCTGGCGGTGAACCGCATCGGCGCGAACGGGGTGGCGGCCAATGTGCAGCAGACCGTCAAGACCGGGCCGATGGCGCATGCCATCCGCGTGTCGGCGGACAACCGCTATGCGTTCGCATCGGTGCTGGGCGCCGACGCGTGGTTGCGTCTCAAGTTCGACGCCAGCACCGGCACGCTCACCGAGGACGCGCAGCCCGCGTATTCCCTGCCGAAGGATTCGGGGCCGCGCCATTTCGTGTTTTCCGCTGATCATCGCTTCGTCTACCTGATCGACGAGCTCGACGGCAAGCTGCACGTGCTTGCCTTCAATCGGGCCAACGACACCATCAGGCCGGTCCAGACGATTTCGATCTTGCCGCCCGACTTCAAGGGTGACAAGCCGTGGGGAGCCGATCTGCATCTCACACCGGACAGCCGCTTCCTGTTCATCTCCGAACGAACCTCGAGCACGCTGGGCGCCTATCGCGTGAATACGGCCACGGGCAAGCTGGTGCGGATCGGCACGTACGCGACCGAAAAGCAGCCTCGCGGCTTCAACATCGATCCGTCGGGACGGTATCTGCTCGCGGTGGGGCAGCTGTCGCCGACGTTGAGCCTCTATCGCATCGACGCGAAAACGGGCGGGCTTGCCACGCTCGGCCAATATCCGGTCGGCAAGGGCGCGAACTGGGTCGAACTGGTGAACTTCGACGGATCGAATCGCTGACCGATCCAGGCTGGCTTGGCCATCGACGCAGGCGATGCCGACCCGGGTCCCGTTCACCATCGGCCCGGCGCCCGCGGTTCCATTTTTCCGCCTGTAATAGTCATAAGATGTCGTATGATGTACCTATGTATAAATCATCCCGTCTTTGAGGGGAAGAGGTCAGGATATATAGGTTGCCGCCGGATAGTGCCAGTTGTACGATGACAGACTATTGTGGGAGCCGACGTGACGCAATCGAACGACCTCGCAAAGCTGCCATTGCATCGCACTTTCTGCCGTCGGCCGCTTCCATGCCACCGACCCGCCGCACCGGGAATCTGTTCGTGAAAATCGTCACCATCGAAGTCATTCGCATCTCGCTCGCATTCGATGCGGGCCGCCGTCCCGTCGCCGCTGTTGAACCGACCGTCGCCGACACGTATAACGCCGCAGACCGCTCGCTGCGTCGCATGGAGTCGCTGCTGGTCAGGCTCACCGATGACGCAGGGCGCGTTAGCTGGGGCGAAGCATTCGGTCATCTGATCAATCCCGTCACGTTCGCCGCGCTCGAAGGCCCGGTTGGCCGTTGGTTCAAGGGCGCCGAATTCGAGCCGACGCGGCACGGGATCGCCGCATTGCGTGACGCGGCCGATCGCGCGCTGCATTCGTTCGGCCGCACCGGACCGGTGCTGTACGCATTGTCCGCGATCGACACGGCGCTGCACGACCTCGCCGCGCAGGCGGCCGGTGTGCCGCTATATCGTTGGCTCGGCGGCCATCGCGGGGAGATCGACGTGTATGCGAGCCTGGTCAGCTACGACAACGACCCCGACGAAGTCGCGCGCCACGTGCGGCGGGCGTCGGACGAAGGGTTTCGGCGCATCAAGCTGCACGAGACGCAACGTGCGGCCATCGCGGCCGCGCGTGCGGCACTGCCGGCCGGCAGCGAACTGATGGTCGACGTGAACTGCCCGTGGACGGCGAGCGACGCGCTGCGGCATGTGAGCGAGCTGGCCGACCTGCGGCTCGGCTGGATCGAGGAACCGGTGTGGCCTTGCGACGACGCGGACGGCATCGCGCGTGTGCGCGGCGCCGGCGTGCCGATCGCGGCGGGCGAGAACGCGTCGGGCGTCGCGGGCTTTCGCGACCTGTTTGAACGCGGCGCGCTCGACGTCGCGCAGCCAAGCATCGCGAAGATCGGTGGACCGACCGGCATCGCGGAAGTGATCGCGCTTGCGGCGGAGCACGGCGTGCGGGTTGTGCCGCACTGTTTCTATTACGGAGCGGGGCTGCTGGCGACCGCGCACGTGGTCGCGACGCTACCGGACGATGTAGCGCTCGAAATTCCCTATCTCGACTGGCCCGAGCGGCTGCATGACGGGCAGCGGCCCGGGGCGCGGCTGCGCTTGCCCGATGTGCCCGGGCTTGGCTTCTTGCCGGACGAAGCAGTGCTGGCACGCAACACGATCGCGCACGCGACGATCGGTTGAACGCAGGAACGGTGCGCTCGGCGCACGCACGCGAAGCCGTTGCCGGTGTGGCGGCGCAATCGGAAATCAGGAAGCCGGGCGGATGCGCAGGCACGTGCCCGGCTCGACAGGAGACAACATGAAAACGCGTTACCGCTGGTGGATCGGCGCGCTGCTGTTCGGCGCCGGCATGCTGAACTATCTCGATCGCGCGGCGCTGTCCGTCGTCGCGCCGATCATCAAGCGCGAACTCGGCATCGACGACGCGCAGATGGGTATCCTGTTCAGCAGCTTCTTCATCGGCTACTGCGTGTTTTGCTTCGTCGGCGGCTGGGCCGCGGACCGGTTCGGGCCGCGTCGCGTGTTCGCGTGCGCGGCGGGCGTGTGGTCTCTGTTCTGCGGCGCGACAGCGCTCGCCGGGTCGTTCGCGCACCTACTGATCGTGCGCGTCGCGTTCGGGATCGGCGAAGGGCCGATGGGGACGACCACCAACAAGGCGATCTCGAACTGGTTCCCGCGCCGCGAAGCGGGGCGCGCGGTCGGCTGGACCAACGCCGGGCAGCCGCTCGGTGCGGCGATCGCGGCGCCGATCGTCGGCCTGGTTGCGCTGCAGTTTGGCTGGCGCGTTTCGTTCGTCGTGATCGCCACGCTCGGCTTCGTGTGGCTGGCCGCGTGGTGGGCGTTGTTCAGCGACGATCCGGCGAGCCACTCGCGCGTGTCGCCGGAAGAGGTTCGCGAGATCGCATCCGACCGGACGGTCGGCGTCTCACTGGATGCGCATGCGGACGAGCGCGCCGCGCGTCCGCTGCTGCGCGATCTGCTGTCGCGGCCGGTGCTCGGCGTCGCGCTCGCGTTCTTCAGCTTCAACTACGTGCTCTATTTCTTCCTGTCATGGTTGCCCAGCTATCTCACCGACTACCAGCATCTAAACATCAAGCAGATGAGCGTCGTCGGGATTCTGCCCTGGCTCGGCGCGACCGTCGGTTTCGTGGCCGGCGGCACCGTGTCGGACCGCATCTACCGGCGCACCGGCGACGTGCTGTTCGCGCGCAAGATCGTGATCGTCGTCGGGCTGGCGGTGGCGGCGGCGTGCGTGCTGCTGGCGTCACGGGTGAGTTCGCTCGGCGCGGCCGTCACGTTGATCGCGATCGCAAGCCTTTTCGCGTTCATGGCACCGCAGGCTTGCTGGTCGTTGCTGCAGGAAATCGTGCCTCGCGAACGCGTCGGCTCGGCCGGCGGGTTCGTTCATCTGCTCGCGAATCTCGCAGGCATCCTGTCGCCAAGCTTGACCGGCTGGCTCGTCCAGTATGGTGGTGGGTATGCAAGTGCGTTCGTGCTTGCGGGCGCGTCGGCGCTCGCCGGTGCGGTTATCCTGACGTTCGCGGTGCGCGCGCGGGCCGTTTCGCAGATGCGCCGGGCCGCCTGATGAAGTAATCCGTTGAATTGGCTACGCTGGAGTAAGTGTGGCCGTACTTGCCTCCTCCACCGGACACAACGAACATCGTCCCAAGAGAGAGGATAGCCGGTGCAGCGCATTCCCGTGGCTCGGGGCGCGCCGCGGACCGGGCGTCATCCAAGCATTCCTAGATACATCGGTGGCACTGCCGTCAGGCCAGCATGTACGCTGCGGGTGTAGGCGTTCATTATTAGCGCTAGCCGTGTTCAGAAACGTTGCTAGCGGAAATTCTCAAAGAAGCCTCGGCGAACAGGGACTTTTTGGAGCTTTCTGTCGGCTGCTTGGCCGTTGCGTTTCTGCAACAGAAACTTGGCCTATGTTCACTAACGTTGCTAGCACGTTGCACGTGTTCTTTAATACTGCTAGCTGTGAAGCTTCAATAGGTTGTATCGATGGTTCATCCGGACTGAGTCTGGGAGACTGGAAGTCGCCAAACACCCAACCTTCCAGGAACCCAGCCGGATGAACACCCATAAGAATGCCCGACTCACTTTCGCGCGTCGACTTGAGATGGTTCAGGAGATCACCGAATCCGGTTCGAGCGTGTCGCGAGCGGCGGCCGATCACGGCGTGACAGCACCGACTGTGCGCAAATGGCTTGGACGCTACCTAGCCGGCGGTGCGGTTGCGCTGGCTGACGCTTCTTCTCGACCGGCTCGCTCTCCACGCGCCATCGCCCCGTCGACTGCCTTACTGATCGTGGAATTGCGCCAGCAGCGCTTGCTGCAACGTCAGATCGCTCGACAGGTGGGAGTGTCGGCCTCGACCGTCAGTCGGGTGCTGGTGCGTGCCGGACTGTCTCGGTTGAGCGACCTGCAACCGCGTGAACCGGTTCAGCGCTACGAGCACAAGGCGCCGGGCGATTTGCTGCACATCGACATCAAGAAGCTTGGCCGTATCGCGCGTCCTGGCCATCGTGTCACCGGCAATCGGCGCGATACAGTGGACGGCGTTGGCTGGGAGTACCTGTTCGTCGCAGTGGACGATCACGCCCGGATTGCCTACACGGCAATGCATCCAGACGAGACGAAACGCAGTGCCGTGCAGTTCCTGCGCGATGCAGTGGCTTGGTACGCCGGACTCGGCGTGCGTGTGCATCGCTTGCTAACCGACAACGGTTCGGCGTTTCGCTCACACGAGTTTGCGCGAGCCTGTCAGGAACTGGGTATCCGGCACAAATTTACGCGGGCGTATCGTCCGCAGACCAACGGCAAGGCCGAACGCTTCATCCAGTCAGCGTTACGCGAATGGGCCTACGCATGGACATACCAGAGCTCGGCCCATCGCATCGAAGCCTTGGCGAGTTGGCAGCACCACTACAACTGGCATCGTGCCCATAGCGCCATCGGCGGCGTTGCGCCGATGGCCAGACTTCCCGCGTCGAGAAACAACCTCTTGACGCTTCACAGCTAGCGCACGTGTCGCGTGGATTGATAGGGATCCATATGGCTTCGATCGAAGAGCGGGCCGCTCGAGCAGCGAAGATTGCGTCCGTGCTTCGACCGCTTGGCAACGGCGTGCTTTCCCGACAGCAGGCTGAACGAGCAGCACAGCTATTAGGCGTTCACTGCACCACCGTATATCGCCTGCGTCGACGTTTCCTCGCAGATCCGGTCGCCAGCACATTAGAGCCAAGGCAGCCGGGTAGGGCGACCGGGGGCAGACTGGACGCCGCCGTCGAATGCGTCATCGACGAGGCCGTGCACGAATGGCTCCCTGATCAGCGACACCTTGCGCATCCTGCAACTGATCTTGTACTTGAGGTGAAACGTCGCTGCAGCGTTGCAGGTCTATCGCCTCCAAGCAGGTCAACAATTGCTCGACGGTGGCTCTCCTATCGCGAGCAGGATGCTTTGGCACGAGCTGCGCTCCCGAACGCTGCAGTTGCCCCTGGCATGTTGATTTTCACGCAGTCTTAACCCACCGTTTTCATCTAAATCTGACCCACCCAGGGACAGCGTAGTACATCTATTCCGGTGTGGATAACTCTTCGTTTCCAGCCGGTTTTGCTGCTCTTTTTCTCGTTGCCTTTGCCTTGGCAGAACTGGTCCTGAAGCGCCACGATTCATTGCCGGTCTCGACGATGTGGCAGTGATGCGTAACCCGGTCCAGCAGTGCTGTCGTCATCTTTGCATCCCCGAACACGGTCGCCCACTCGCCGAAGCTGAGATTGGTGGTGATCGCGACGCTCGTATGTTCGTACAGCTTTGAGAGCAGGTGGAACAGTAAGGCGCCACCGGTCTGGCTGAACGGCAAATAGCCCAGTTCATCGAGAATCACCAGGTCGACGTACATCAGCTTGTGAGCGATCTGGCCTTGTTTGCCGGTGGATTTCTCCTGTTCCAGAGCGTTGGTCAGCTCGACGGTCGAGAAGTAACGCACACGCTTGCCGTGGCGCTGTACGGCCTCGATTCCGATTGCCGAAGCGAGGTGCGTCTTGCCGGTGCCGGGGCCGCCGATGAACACAACGTTGTGTGCGCTCGCAAGGAACGACAGTTCGCTGAGTTCACGAACCAGCGCTTCATCAACTTGCGCCTGTGCGAAGTCGAAGCCTTTCAGGTCGCGATGAGCCGGGAAGCGTGCGGCGGTCATCTGGTAGGCGATCGAGCGCACCTGCCGTTCGGCGGTCTCCGCCATCAACAGCTGCTTCATGAAGCGCTCCGGCTCGAAGTCAGTGTGACGCGCCTGCGTTCGTCGCCTGCTGGGCAGCATAGAGCTGCCGCCCCGTCACAGCGTCGGTGCTGCTCGCGTTCAACGAGGCGTCCGTGAGGTTGGTCAGGCTCACGGGCGAACCTGATGCACCGAGCGTGACGCGGGTATGCGACGCGTCGTCATAGCTAACTGCGCTCGCGCCGATTGCGCCCGTCTGGCCTGCCACGCTCTGCAGCTGCAGCAGGTTGACCGCATCGGTGCCGTCGATGCCCGCGGCAACGCCCTTGACCTGACGCGGTCCAGATGTGCCGGCCACGTCGAGGGCCGTACCACCGGTGTTGGCCCCGACCATGATCGGGCCACTGCCGGTACCGCCTGCTTGCTGAACCAGACCAACGGTCCCTGCAGCCAAAGCGGACTGCATTGCCGAGAGTGTCGCGCCGTCGCCCGCCAGGCCAGTCGAAAGAGACGAGATCGATCGGCTTGTCGTAGTCGACAACGTCGCAATCGCGCTGGCCGTGCCCGTCGACAGACTTCCGATCGTTTGAGCGGTCGACGTCGACAGCGACACGAACCCGGCAGCGGTGTTCGTGGACAAGCTCGTGACCGTCGTGCCGATAGCCAGCAGCGCGGGCCGGAGGTTGTGCTCGCGCCGCTACATGCGGCGCGAGCACGATTCAGGGGGAAAGTAGTTAAACGAACAATCGAACCTTCATTACGGATTACTTACTATCTTGTTTCCTCCTTGGTCGAGTGGTGAATCGGTGAGCTGCGCGGACTAACGGCCCGCCAGGTGCTTCGACGCGGTCCCGACCGCGGCGCCCGCGGTGCAAAGCGTTCGATTCGCCACCTTCGCGACTCGGTGGACATGTCGGATTCGCGGGTGCAGGGATCGGTGGCGCGTGGCGATCGGCGTGGAAGGCGCTTGAATGGGCCGGGTTTCTGCGGCCGATACAGGGAGCAATAGATTCTCTTGAACGACAGGCGCCGGCGCCGCGAGGTGCTTGATCGTCGGTTCAGGGCACGTGTCGCCCGAACAGAACACGTAGCGGCCGGAGCCGGGTTCGCCGATCTGCGTGACGTCGTAGTCCGGAAGACGGGAAGACGCAAAGCAGGCTTGCGTAAGGGTCCCGACAATCAGGCCAAGAAGAGGGACGAGGCGCATCATCGCGCGCCCCCTTCGGCGACCTTGCCGAGCGCCGACTGGGCGCGATAGCCCGCATATGCGCGCTGCACCAGCCGGACATAGCGAGCCTGGGCGGCGATGTTCGTGGAACCGGGCCCTGTGTTGTAGCAACCGACGGCGGCCCAGGTCGCGCCCTTGGCCTGTATGCAGTTGGCGAGCACCCACGCGCTGAGCTTGAGGTTCACGCAGGGGTTCAGGAGGTCGCGTTGGGTGACGCCGTAGCTGACGAGCTCGGGAAGATGCACATCGTTGATTTGCGCTGCTCCCCATGCCCTGTGGCCGTCCGGCAAGCGCGGCCCAATGGCGCCGGGCACGCCACGGGATTCGACCCAGGTTATCGCCCGCAGGAGATCGGGATCGAGGTGATAGAGGGCTGCCGCCTCATTGAAGATATTGCCCTTGCAAACGTCCGCGGTCGCAGGCGGAGCAGCGAGCAGGGCGATCGTGGCAGCAACTGCCACGCAGAAGGTGCGCATCGCACGCGATGAGTGGCGACGCACGGAATAAAAAACGTAGCGAACCGGGTCGACCCGGTTCGCTACGAGACCGCCTGCAGTCGAGGCACTGAGAGAAGAAAGCGACAGGCGGGATACGAGCGAAAGCTGCTCGTACCGAAAGAGCAACATGGAGCAAAAAGGAGGTATGTCCGAATAGATGGGAGAGCCTTGATTTCCATGCATTTTTCCGGTCAGCCACCTTTAGGCCCAGTAAGGCTTTGCCTAGTGCCCCCAATAAATATCTATATAAATCAAAGCGATACTGTCTGCCCCTCGCTTGATGGTCGCTGGTCGATCCTCGGGTTCTGCGCGAGGCACCGGTACCTGGCGTCAGGCGCGGATAGCGAACGGGCGACCTGGGGCCCGCCACGCAAGGAGGGGCTCTGGGGACGCGCGGAGATTTCACGCCGCAGGCCGCGGGCGTGATCCGGCGCATCCGCGTGCGTTCCCGGCGCACCGTGCCGCGGATCACCGTGGCCGCCGCGCGTGCGACGGCCTGGTCGAGCGCACCGCGATGCTCAGCCAAGTGCCGCGCTCGCGCGTCGAATGCCGTTCGCGGCGCCGGGCCGCGCATCGACGGCGCGCGCGGATGCGGCGCGATTCAGTCGAGCACGCCCTGGCACAGGTACTTGATCGACAGGTAGTCGTCGAGGCCGTAGCGCGAGCCTTCGCGGCCGTAGCCCGATTCCTTGACGCCGCCGAACGGCGCGGCCTCGCTCGCGAGCGCGCCTTCGTTGATCCCGACGATGCCGGTTTCGAGCCGCGCCGACACGCGCGCGATGCGCCGCACGTCCTGCGTGTAGAAATACGCGGCGAGCCCGAACGGCGTGTCGTTCGCGGCGTCGACGGCTTCGTCCTCGCTATCGAACCGGAACAGCGCGGCGACCGGGCCGAAGGTTTCCTCGCAGGTCAGCTGCATGTCGGCGGTCGCGTCGGCGAGCACCGTCGGCGCGTAGTAGTGCGGCCCGAGTTCGGTCAGGCGCTTGCCGCCCGTCAGCGCGCGCGCGCCGCGCTCGATCGCGTCGCTCACGTGCCGCGCGATCTTGTCGACCGCGCGCGCGTTGATCATCGGGCCGATCTGCGCGGCCGCATCGGTTGCCGGCGCAACCTTCAGCGCGGCGACGCGCGCGGCGAGCTTCGCGGCGAAGGCGTCGTAGACGCCGGCCTGCACGTACACGCGGTTCGGCGACACGCAGGTCTGGCCGCCGTTGCGGAATTTCGCGGCCATCAGCCCGTCGACCGCGGCGTCGAGCTCGGCGTCGTCGAACACGATGAACGGCGCATTGCCGCCGAGCTCCAGCGACAGCTTCTTCAGCGTCGCGGCCGACTCGCGCGCGAGCAGCTTGCCGACGGGCGTCGAGCCGGTGAACGTGATCTTGCGCACGCGGCCGTCGGCGAGCCAGTCGGCCACCGCGTCGATGCCGCGTTCGCGCGACGCGGCGATCAGGTTCAGCACGCCGGGCGGCAGGCCGGCTTCCTGCGCGAGGAAGGCCAGCGCGAGCGCGGTCAGTGGCGTGTCCTCCGCCGGCTTCGCGACGACCGTGCAGCCGGCCGCGAGCGCGGGCGCGATCTTGCGCGCGATCATCGCGAGCGGGAAATTCCACGGCGTGATCGCGGCGACGATGCCGATCGGTTCCTTCACGGCGCTCAGGCGCTTGCCGCGCTGCTGCTGCGGAATCAGGTCGCCGTAGGTGCGCGTCGCTTCCTCGGCGAACCACTGCACGTACGACGCGCCATATGCAACTTCGCCGCGCGCTTCGGCGAGCGGCTTGCCCTGCTCGCGCGACATCAGCTTCGCGAGATCGTCGGTGTGCGCGACGATCGCCGCGTGCCACGCGCGCAGGATCGCCGCGCGCTCGCGAGCGGGCGTTGCGCGCCATGCGGGCAGCGCGCGCGCTGCCGCGTCGGTGGCGGCGCGCGCGTCGGCGGGGCCGCTGTCGGGGGCGTGGGCAACGGTGTCGAGCGTCGCCGGATCGGTGACGTCGAAGCGACGGCCGTCGAGCGCATCGCGCCAGGCGCCGTCGATGAGGTTGGCTGAGCGCACGAGTTCGGTTCGGGACAGCGTAAGCGGCATGACAGGTCCTTGGATGATGCGGTCCGGCGATGGCGACGACGGCGGCACGGGCGCGCGACGACCCCGCGCGGCCAGCGTGCTGCCGCGTTGCCGGGTGTGGCGCGCTGTCCGTCAGTGACGTTCGCCGAACAGCGATTCGAGCGGGTAGTGCCGTTTGACGAACGGCGACTTGATGATCACGTAACTGAAATACTTCTCGATGCCGATGTTCTGCTCGAGCAGCCCTTCGACGATCGTCTGGTAATGGCTCACGCTGCGCGTGATGAACTTCAGCAGATAGTCGTAGCCGCCACTCGCGAGGTGGCACTCGACGATCTCGTCGACGTTGCGGATCGCCGCGACGAAACGGTCGAAATCTTCACGGCGGTGGTCGGCCAGTGTGACCTCGGTAAACACGACCTGCACGTCGCCGACTTTCTCGAGCTGGATGTGCGCGCCGTAGCCGCCGATGTAGCCGGCTTTCTCGAGCCGCTTCACGCGGATCAGGCAGGGGCTGGGCGACAGCCCGACCGCATCGGCCAACTCGACGTTGGTCATGCGGCCGCGCTTCTGCAACTGGGAGAGGATGCGCAGATCGATGCGATCCAGCTTGCTGTCCGTCATGTTCACGTGAGAGGGAAAAATGGAATGTCCGCTTACTTTAGAGTCGAACGATGGCCGCCACAAGCCCGGCTTTCCCTTGGCCGGTCAGGCCGGCTGCGCGTGCGCGGCGTCGAGGGCGCGCTGCACGCCCGGATCGGCCAGCACGTCGTCGAGCGTCTTGCGCACGCGTTCGAACATCAGGTCGAACTCGCCCGCGGTGAAGCTCAGGGCCGGCGCGAAACCGAGCACGCCGTCGCCGAATGCACGGAACACCACGCCGTTCGCATACGCGGCCGCCGCGATCTTGTCGGGCACGTTCAGCGCCGCGTCGAAGCGCGTCTTGCGCGCCTTGTCGGCAACCAGTTCGAGCGCGCCGAGCAGGCCGGCCGAGCGCGCGTCGCCGACGAGCGGATGCGCGCGCAGCGCGTCGAGCCCGGCCGCGAAGCGCGGCGCCAGCGCCTGGCCGTTCGCGAGCAGCCCGCCTTCGTGATAGAGCTTCAGCACCTCGAGGCCGATCGCCGCGCTCACCGGATGCGCGGAATACGTATAGCCGTGGCCGACCGCGGCCGATTCGGTGCGGCTGCCCGCGATCCCTTCGTAGATTTCGTCGGACATCAGCACCGCGCCCATCGGCGCATAGCCGGCGGTCAAACCCTTCGCGAGGGTCATCAGGTCCGGATCGACCTGCTCGGTCTCGCACGCGAACAGCGGGCCGGTGCGGCCGAAGCCGGTGATCACCTCGTCGGCGACGAACAGGATGCCCAGGCGCCGGCATGCGTCGCGCATCGCCTTCAGCCAGCCGGCCGGCGGCACGATCACGCCGCCCGAGCCTTGCACGGGCTCGCAGAAGAACGCCGCGACGTTGTCCGCGCCGAGCTCGGCGACTTTCGCCTCGAGCGCGGCGACCGACGCGGCGATCAGCGCCTGCGGATCGTCGCCGAGCGGATGGCGATACGGGTAGGGCGACGGAATGTGGTGCTGGTCCGCGCGCGGCAGGTCGAAATGGCGGTGGAACGCGGGCAGCGCGGTGAGCCCGGCGCCGATCGACGACGAGCCGTGATAGCCGCGCTCGAGCGCGATCATCTGCTTCTTCGACGGGCGGCCGGTCGCGTTGAAATAGTGCGTGATGAAGCGCACCGCGGAGTCGACGGCGTCCGAGCCGCCGAGCGTGAAGTACACGTGGTTCAGCGACGGCGGTGCGAGCGTCGCGAGCCGTTCGGCGAGCTCGATCGCGGGCTGCGAGCCGAAATGAAAATAGCCGGTCGCGTAGGGCAGCTTCGCCATCTGCTCGGCGGCGGCCTTCACGATGCTGTCGCGGCCGTAGCCGACGTTGACGCACCACAGGCCCGAGAACGCATCGAGCAGCGTATGGCCGTTGGCGTCGCGCAGGAACACGCCGTCGGCGGATTCGAGCAGGGTGACGCCGCGCGCCTCGTGCACGCGGTAGTTGACGACGGGGTGGATCAGGTGTTGACGATCGGCTTCGATCAGCGCGGCTTGGTTCATGGCAGTGCGGGACTCTCTGTCGGGTGTCAGCGATGAGTTCATGCTAACGGGCGAGAAATCCGCGCGCGCCTTCAATTTGCCGCCTGAAACGTATGGCCGCGGCGTTTGCACGGGGCGCTTCGGCATTTTCTGCTGCGCGCCCCGCGGGGCCGGGCGGGCGCGTCAGTAGCCGCGCGCGCGATCGACGACGCCGATCATCGGCTGCCCCGCGCGATGGCGCGCGAGGTTCTCGAGCACGGCGTCGACCGCGGTGTCGGGCCGCGTCGCGCTCGCGATGTGCGGCGTGATGCGAATGCGCGGATGCACCCAGAACGGGTGGCCGGCCGGCAACGGTTCGGGGTCCGTCACGTCGAGGATCGCGCTGTCGAGCCGGCCGCTGTCGAGCGCGGCGAGCAGCGCAAGCGCATCGAGCTGCGGGCCGCGCCCGACCTGCACGAGCGAGGCGCCGGCCGGCAGCGCGTCGAACACGCGCGCGCCGAGCAGCCCGCGCGTGCTGTCGGTGAGCGGCAGCAGGCAGATCAGGATGTCGGTGCGGGCCAGGAACGCATCGAGCGCCGCGTCGCCCGCGTAGCAGTCGACGCTGTCGAGCGTGCGCGGCGTGCGGCTCCAGCCGGCGCACGGAAAGCCGAAGCGGCGCAGCGTATCGAGCACGGCCTGGCCGAGCGTGCCGAGCCCGAGCACGCCGATGCGACGCGACGCGGCCGCGCGCACCGGCTTCTCGTGCCACACCTGCGTGCGCTGTTGCGCGGCATAGTCGAACAGGTCGCGATGGATCGTCAGCACGGCCTGCGTCACATATTCGACCATGCCTTCGACGATGCCGGGCTCGATCATCCGCACGACCGGAATGTGCGCGGGCACGCGCGACAGGTCGAACTGATCGATGCCGGCGCCCACCGAAAACACGATCTCGAGGTTCGGCAGCAGCGTGGCCGGATCGTCGGGCGGCTGCCACGCGGCGAGATAACGGACGGCTTCAGGATCGCCGATGTCCGGCCAGATCCGGAACGGAAGCTCGGGTGCCTGCTGGGCGAAGCGCTGTGCCCATTGCGCACCGCGCACCGGGTCGGCCTTGTAGAGAAAGCTCATTGTGGGTACCGCTCAACCGAGGGCCTGGTTCACGATCGCGAACGCGCGCAGCGCCGGGTCGCGCGCGGGCGTTGCGCCGCGCGCCATGGCGACGACGGTATCGACGCGCGGCAGCCCGAGCCCCTGCAGCCAGTCGGACAGCCCGCTGTCGCCCGGCACGTCGAGCCGCACGAACTTCCCTTCGTGCAGCGCGAGCCAGTGGCTGATCAGCGCCTGCGCGCGCTGCGCGTCCGGCGCGACCACCGGGCCGATCGCATGGCCGCGGCCGAAGCGGCGGAACAGCGCGAAGCCGAGCAGTTCGCCGTCGCGATCGAGCGCGATGCCGTTCGCGACGCCGAGCAGCGCCTCGATCACCTCGTCGCGCCCGTAGCCGGCCGCGCGCGACGCGAGCGCCGCTAGGCGCGGGCCGTCGTTTGCGCCGATGGGCCGCAGGCGCTCGCCGGGCGGCAGCGATATCAGCGGCGGCTGGAAGGCGGCACCCTGGTGCTGATCGATCGTATCGATCACCTCGAACCCGAATTTCGCGTACAGCGGCTCGCCGGCCGGCGTCGCGTGCAGAAAAATGGTTCGCGTGCCGAAGCTGTCGACCACGCGGGTGAACAGTTCGCGCCCGATGCCGCGGCCCTGTTGCTCGGGCGACACGATGACCATGCCGAGCGACGCGTGTGCTTCGCCGAAGCGCCAGCCGAGCGCGGTACCGACGATGCCGGTTTCGTCCTCGGCGACGAAGCCGTCGCCGAGCTGGAGCACGAAGCGCCAGTCGTCGAGCCGGTGCGACCACTTGACTGCTTCCGACAGACGATGCGCGGCGGGCAGGTCGGTTTCCGCGAACCGACGATAAATAAGCGTGCGGGAAGGGTTGAGATCGGACACGCTGGACTCCGGATGGGTAGGAATGACATACCGACTCTGCCAGCGACACCGCGGCACGGATAGGACGATTCGCCTGTTTTCCGGCGACGGCGGGCGTCCGTGCAAGATCGACGCAAACCGGCTCGATCGGCGCATGCGAACGCGCGGATCGTGCCACCGCGGCCCGTCAATCCGACAGCGCCTGCTGTGGGAACGGCACTACGATGAAAACACCGGTGTCGCGGCCGCTTGCCGGCGCCGCAGATCGTGCTGCCCGCGCCGCGCAACACGCGGCGATTCTGCGTTTTGGGCAGCGTCGAACGACGTGCGCCGGGTTTTTTGCCTTGATTCAATTTCATACCATCCAGCCCGTCCCCGGCCCTGCCGGGGCTTCACACCGACAGGACGTCACCATGATCCAATTTGAACCGAAGTACATCACGTTTGACTGCTACGGCACGCTGACCCGCTTCCAGATGGCGGATCTGGCGCGCGAGATCTACGCGGACCGGCTCTCGCCGGTCGCGATGGAGGATTTCGTGCGTGCGTTCGCCGCTTACCGGCTCGACGAGGTGCTCGGCGCATGGAAGCCGTACCGCGACGTCGTCGTCAACGCGATCCGGCGCACCTGCGCGCGAGTCGGCGTGAAGTTCGACGAAGCCGAGGCCGAGCGGTTCTATCATGCGGTGCCGACGTGGGGCCCGCATCCGGACGTGCCGGCGGGCCTGTCGCGGCTCGCGACGAAGTACAAGCTCGTGATCCTGTCGAACGCGATGGACGAGCAGATCATGAGCAACGTCGACAAGCTCGGCGCGCCGTTCCATGCGGTGTTCACCGCGCAGCAGGCGCAGTCGTACAAGCCGCGGATGCAGGGCTTCGAATACATGTTCGGCAAGCTCGGCTGCAAGCCCGAGGACGTGCTGCACGTGTCGTCGAGCCTGCGCTACGACCTGATGACGGCCGAGGATCTGGGCATCAAGCACAAGGCGTTCGTCAATCGCGGCCATGAGCCGGGCACGCCGTTCTACAACTATTACGAAGTGTCGGATATCGGCCACCTCGCGACGCAGCTCGGCCTGTAAGCCACACATCGGTTGCGCGGCGTCCCGTCGCGCGGTTTGCGGCCGGACTGCCGAGTGCGCGGTTTTTCCCGGGCATCGCGGCTGGCCGGCAACACGGGAAGATCGTGTGCGCGCGTTGCCTGTCGGCACGCGCGCCGCGCTTGTCGTCTTCATCCCCCTCGCCGGCATGCGCCGGTATGCGCTGCGAAGCGACGCGTCATTTGTCCGCTCCTGATGCGGCGCGCCGCGTCGTCTCTGCCCCCTTCACGTTGTGCCCGGCCAATGGCCGGCGTGCCATCGAACACACCAGCATCGAACGTGCCCTGACCGGATCGCGATCCGCGACCCGGCACGCGAGCGGGCCGCGCGCCGGTGTCGCTTAGGGTGGTGTCGAACGCGCCCGCAATCGTCTGAACGTTCGTGCGGGCGCGCGGGATGGAGCGGCGAAGTCGCCCGCCCGCCATTTCGACACAAACATACGGTTTGCGCGCGCCGAACGCGTTTGCGCTGCCGAACGGGCAATTTTGTCGGCGCAATCTGCGGCGGGCGCCGCTTTACGAGTTCCCTTGTCGCGCCGTTGTCAGTCGATCGCCGCGACATCGCATCGCGCCAATGGCGACTCGCGCGGGCGCGCAGCTAATCATGCTGCGCAGGCGGCCCAAAACGGTCGAATCGTATCGTGAGGCCACCCCGAATCGCGATAACCCGCATTTTGGCGGTGCTTAAATGAACTCAATACGCAGGACGTCGCGCCCGCTACCAGCAGGCGGGCGCGACGGGTTTCTCGAACCAGGCTGGACCCCAGGACCCACTTTCCACAGTCAGGAGCAGTTCGGATGAGCGACGATATCGACAACGGCGGCAAGGGCGGCATCACGCGCCGCGACATGATGCGGGTCATGGCGGCGAGCGGCATGATGGCCGTTGGCGGCGGCGGGC
This sequence comes from Burkholderia cepacia ATCC 25416, assembly GCF_001411495.1. Lineage (NCBI taxonomy): Bacteria > Pseudomonadati > Pseudomonadota > Betaproteobacteria > Burkholderiales > Burkholderiaceae > Burkholderia > Burkholderia cepacia. Next base: position 173,347 of record NZ_CP012984.1, read on the forward strand.
TGCTGACCGGCATGCAATCCGCATTTGCAGCACCGGCACCTAAGCGCGGCGGCAAGATCAGGGTCGCGAACGAATCGAGTTCGACGGCCGACACGCTCGATCCGGCCAAGGGCTCGACGGGTGCCGACTACATCCGCTTCTTCATGTTCTACAGCGGCCTCACGCAGCTGGATCAAAGCCTCACGCCGCAGATGAACCTCGCCGAGTCGCTGCACACGACCGACGCGAAGACCTGGATCATCAAGCTGCGCAAGGGCGTCACGTTCCACGACGGCAAGCCCGTCGGCCCGGCCGACGTCGTGTTCTCGCTGATGCGGCACAGGAACCCGGCCACCGCGTCGAAGGTCAAGACGCTCGCCGACCAGTTCGCCGATGCGAAGGCGAGCGGCCCGGACGAAGTCACGCTCGTGCTCGCCAGCGCGAACGCGGACCTGCCGGTGATCCTCGCGACGCCGCAGCTCGTGATCGTCAAGGACGGCACGACCGACTTCACGACCGGCATCGGCTGCGGCCCGTACAAGCTGCAATCGTTCAAGCCGGGCGTGTCGACCGTCGGCGTGCGCAACGACAGCTACTTCAAGCCGGGCATGCCGTACCTCGACCAGATCGAGCTGATCGGCATCAGCGACAGTGCTGCGCGCCTGAACGCGCTGCTGTCGGGTGACGTGCACCTGATCAACGCGATCGATCCGCGCTCGACGCAGCGCGTCGCGTCGACGCCGGGCTACGCGCTGAAGGAAACCAAGTCTGGGCTCTATACCGACCTGATCATGCGCAGTGACAACCCGATCGTCGCGAACCCCGATTTCGTCGAAGGGATGAAGTACCTATTCGATCGCGAGCAGATCCGCTCGGCGGTGTTCCGCGGTTACGCGGTGATCGGCAACGACCAGCCAATCCCGCCTGGGCATCGCTACTTCAACGCGTCGCTGCCGCAGCGGCCGTACGATCCGGACAAGGCCAAGTTCCTGTTCAAGAAGGCCGGCGCGCTCGGCACCGCGCTGCCACCGATCTATGCGACGTCGGATGCGAACGGCTCGATCGAGATGGCCGTGCTGCTGCAGCAGGCCGGCCAGAAGATCGGGCTGAACCTGCAGGTGAACCGCGTGTCGCCCGACGGCTACTGGTCGAACCACTGGATGAAGCATCCGCTCGGGTTCGGCAACATCAACCCGCGCTCGAGCGCCGACGTGCTGTTCACGCAGTTCTTCAAGTCGGATGCACCGTGGAACGAGTCCGGCTGGAAGAACGCGAAGTTCGACCAACTGCTGCTCGCCGCGCGCTCCGAGACGGACGATGCGAAGCGCAAGCAGATGTATGGAGAGATGCAGGTGATCGTCTCACAGCAGGGCAGGATCGGCATCCCGGCGTTCATCAGCTTCCTCGACGGCTACGACAAGCGGATCGCGGGCCTCGGGTCGATCCCGACCGGTCCGATGATGGGGGGCATGTTCGCAGAGTACGTGTGGTGGAACGCGTGATGCTGTCGCTTGCCGCCACGCGCCGGGTGCGGGCGACCGCCCCGGCCGTACCTGGCCTTTTCGGGAGTGTCGCCTCATGAACAGAATCCTCATCGGGCTGATCGGCCGGCGCATCGCGGTCACCGCGCTGACGCTGCTGATCGTGTCCGCGATCATCTTCACGATCACGAACCTGCTGCCGGGCGATGCCGCGCAGGCCGCGCTCGGCCAGTCCGCGACGCCGGAGACGGTCGCCGCGCTGCGTGCGCAGTTCGGTCTCGACATGCCGGCGCACGTGCGCTACGTGCACTGGCTCGCCGGCTTGCTGCACGGCGATTTCGGCCGCTCGCTGTCCGGCGACATGCCGGTGTCGGAGATGATCGGCGGGCGGTTGCCGAAGTCGCTGGCGCTCGCCGCGATCACGACCGCCGTGTCGGTGCCGATCGCGCTGCTGCTCGGCATTCTCGCGGCGGTCAAGCGCGAGTCGGTGGTCGATCGCGTGATCAGCCTCGGCACGCTGTCGCTCGTCGCGACGCCGGAATTCCTGATCGCGACGGTCGCCGTGCTCGTGTTCGCCGTCAAGCTGCACTGGCTGTCGGCGCTGTCGTACAGCGGCCCGATCGACAGCTTCCACGACTTTCTGCGCGCGTATGCGATGCCGGTGATGACGCTGTGCGCGGTCGTGATCGCGCAGATGGCGCGCATGACGCGTGCCGCGGTGATCGAGCAACTGAGCGCGTCATATGTCGAGATGGCCGTGCTCAAGGGCGCGAGCCCCGCACGGGTCGTGCTGCGTCATGCGCTGCCGAACGCGATCGGGCCGATCGCCAACGCGATCGCGCTGAGCCTGTCGTACCTGCTTGGCGGTGTGATCGTCGTCGAGACGATCTTCAACTATCCGGGCCTTGCGAGCCTGATGGTCGATGCCGTCGGCAATCGCGACTTCCCGCTGGTCCAGGCGTGCACGCTGATCTTCTGCGTCGCGTATCTGTCGCTCGTGCTGTTCGCCGATCTATGCTCGATCGTGTCGAACCCGCGACTGCGCACCTGAGTGTTTCGTCCTTCTTCCGAGATACCGCCCATGCATCCCGAACCCGTTCAACGAATCAGCACGCTGCCGCCGTCCGGCGATCCGCGCCCATCGCGGGACGGCGCGCCGCCGCCGGCCGCACCCGCTCCCGACCAGCCGCGCAAGCGCCGCGCCGCGCGCATGAAACTGACGACCGGCGGCCGTGTCGGCCTGTCGATGGTCGGCCTGATGCTGTTCATCGCGGTGTTCGCGCCGCTGCTTGCGCCGCACGACGTCGGCGCAATCGTCACGCCGGACGTGTTCGCGCCGTTCACGGCGAAGCTGCCGTTCGGCTCCGATTTCCTCGGCCGCGACATGCTGAGCCGGATCCTGTACGGCACGCGGCTCACCGTGCTGCTCGCGCTCGCGGCGGTGCTGCTCGCCGCGCTGACCGGCACGACGCTCGGGTTGCTCGCGACCGTGTCGGGCCGTGCGGTCGACGAGACGATGAGCCGGCTGCTCGACGCGCTCACGTCGATTCCGTCGAAGATGTTCGCGCTGATGTTCGTCGCCGCGTTCGGTTCGTCGCTGCCGCTGCTGATCCTGACCGCCGCGGTCAGCTACATGCCGGGCTCGTACCGGATCGCGCGCGCATTGGCGGTCAACATCAGCACGCTCGAATTCGTGCAGGTAGCGAAGGCGCGCGGCGAAGGCGCGCTGTACATCGCGTGCGTCGAGATGTTGCCGAACATGATCCATCCGATGCTCGCGGATACCGGCCTGCGGTTCACGTTCGTCGTGCTGCTGCTGAGCGGCCTTAGCTTTCTCGGGCTGGGCGTGCAGCCGCCTTACGCGGACCTCGGCTCGCTCGTGCGCGAGAACATCGCGAGCCTCGGCGACGGCTCGGCCGTCGCGATCATGCCCGCGGTCGCCATCGCGATCCTGACGGTGGGCGTCAACCTGATGATCGACGGTCTGCCGCATCGCGGCCGCCGCAAGGGCGCCGCCGGCGCCGCCGGAGGACACTGATGCAACACGAATCGAACCCGCTCGTCGAGGTGCGCGGGCTGCGCGTGGTCGGCGGCCGGCCGGGCGGCGAGGAAACGACGATCGTCCACGGCGTCGACTTCGATATCCGGCGCGGCGAAGTGCTCGCGCTGATCGGCGAGTCCGGCTCCGGCAAGACGACGATCGCGCTGTCGCTGATGGGGCATGCGCGCGCCGGTTGTCGGATCGCCGGCGGCTCGGTGAAGCTCGGCGGCACCGACGTCTGCACGCTGTCCGCGCCCGCGTTGACCGCGCTGCGCGGCCGCAAGGTCGCGTATATCGCGCAGAGCGCCGCCGCCGCGTTCAACCCGTCGCGCACGATTCTCGACCAGGTGATCGAGAGCGCGCTGATCCACAAGACGATGACGAAGCGCGACGCGCAGGCGAAGGCCGTCGAGTTGTTCCGCGCGCTCGCGCTGCCGGAGCCGGAGACGATCGGCAAGCGCTATCCGCACCAGGTGTCGGGCGGGCAGTTGCAGCGCCTGATGGCCGCGATGGCGCTGATCACCGATCCGGAGCTCGTGATTCTCGACGAGCCGACCACCGCGCTCGACGTCACCACGCAGATCGACGTGCTGCAGGCCTTCAAGAGCGTGATCCGGCGGTGCGGGATGAGCGCGGTGTACGTGTCGCACGATCTGGCGGTGGTCGCGCAGATGGCCGACCGGATCGTCGTGCTGAGCGACGGCGTGATCCGCGAGGCGGGCGATACCGAACAGATCCTGCATGCGCCGGCACATCCGTACACGCAGAGCCTGATCGCGGCGGTCACGCCGAGCGACGCCCAGCGCGACGCGAAGCCGGAACCTGCCGCACCGGCGCCGCTGCTCGACGTGCGCGGCGCGATCGCCGGCTACGGCGGCCGCGCGGCGAACGGCTGGCCCGCGAAAGTGATCCTGCACGAAGTGGACCTGCGCATCGGGCGCGGGCAGACGGTCGGCGTGATCGGCGAATCGGGCTCCGGCAAGACGACGCTCGCGAAGGTGATCGCGGGCCTCGTGCCGGCGACGGGCGGCGAGATCCTGCTCGACGGCGAGCCGCTCGCGCGCGATATCGGCAAGCGCACCAAGGAGCAGCACCGCCGCGTGCAGATCGTGTTCCAGAACGCCGATACCGCGCTCAATCCGGTGCATACCGTCGAGCGCACGCTCGCGCGGCCGCTGGCGTTCTACCACGGGATCAAGGGTGCCCGTGCACGGCAGCGCGTCGCGGAGCTGCTCGAACTCGTGCGGTTGCCGCCGGCGGTGGCCGGGCGGCGGACCGGCGAGCTGTCCGGCGGGCAGAAGCAGCGCGTGAACCTCGCGCGCGCGCTCGCGGCCGAGCCCGACCTGATCCTGTGCGACGAAGTCACGTCGGCGCTCGATACGGTGGTCGGCGCCGCGATCATGGATCTGCTGCGCGACCTGCAGGCGAAGCTCGGCGTGTCGTACATATTCATCACGCACGACATCGCGAAAGTGCGCGCGATCAGCGACGACATCGTCGTGCTGTACGCGGGCCGCCGCGTCGAAACCGGCAGCCGCGACGCGCTGTGCGCACCGCCTTACCACCCGTATTCGCACCTGCTCGTGTCGTCTGCGCCGGAGCTGCGCGCGGGCTGGCTCGACGATGCGGCCGAGCGTTGCCACCGGCCGCTGGTGCCGATCGGCGAGCGCGAGAACGAGGCCGAGCTGTGTCCGTTCCTGTCGCGCTGCGCGATGCGTGTGGACGGCGTGTGCAACCGCACGGCCCCGTCGCTGCGCACGCTCGGGAACGGCGCGCAGGTGCTGTGCCATCGCAGCGAGGAAGATCTCGCACGCTTCCAGGCGGAGCCGATTTCCGCTGGCGTCGCGCCGGTACAGCTGTAGTGCGAGGCGCGCGAACCGTTCATCGCGCGGTGCGGTGGACGGCCCGCCGCATAGTCTGCTGCGGCGGTCGCGCAAAACGGCAATTTGCACGCGTGCCGCGCGCGAATACGCGGCAACTGCGGTTTTTGACGGTGCTTAAATGATTCTCATTGAACGTTCGCCGATCGACATTGCCGGCATGCACAAGAAGGATCCAATGAAACTGGAATCGTACTGGCTGGATACCCGCCCCGCGTTTCGCGCCGGAAGCGTTGGTCCCGTCGAAGGGCGGGCCGACGTCGTCGTGATCGGCGGCGGTTTCACCGGCTTGTCGGCGGCGCTCGCGCTCGCGCAGCGCGGCGTGTCGGTGGTCGTGCTCGAAGCCGCGCATGTGGCCGGCGAGGCGTCCGGCCGCAACGGCGGCCAGTGCAATACGGGCGTCGCGCAGGACTACGCGTCGCTGGCCGCGCGCATTGGCGCCACGCAGGCGAAGCAGTTTTATCTCGCGTACGAAAGCGCGGTGAAGAGCGTCGAGACGATCGTGACCGAACAGGCGATCGATTGCGATTTCCGGCGCGCGGGCAAGCTGAAGCTCGCCGCGAAGCCGCAGCACTTCGCCGGGCTCGAAAAGACCTTCGATGCGTTGCGCCGCGACGTCGATCCGGATATCGAGCTGATCGAGCCGTCGCGGATCCGCGATGAAATCGCATCCGACGGTTTCTACGGCGGGCTCCTGCAGCGCAACGGCGCGCAGATGCACATGGGCAAGTTCGGCGTCGGCCTCGCGCAAGCGGCCGTGCGTGCCGGCGCACGCGTGTACGAGCAGGCAGCCGTCACGCAGCTCGACCGGCTCGACGGCGAGCGTCACTCGATCACCAGCACCCGCGGCACGATCGTCGCCGATCGCGTGCTGGTCGCGACCGGCGCATCGCAGCACGGCCCGTTCGCGTGGTTCCGGCGGCGCATCGCGCCGGTCGGCAGCTTCATCGTCGTCACCGAGCCGCTGGCCGACGCGCAACTGAACCGGCTGTTCCCGCATCGCCGCGCGTACGTGACGTCGCGCCAGATCGGCAACTACTTCCGCGTGACGCCCGACAACCGGCTGCTGTTCGGCGGCCGCGCGCGTTTCGCGATGTCGAGCCCGCGCTCGGATACGAAAAGCGGCGACGTCCTGCGCGCCGGCATGGCCGGCTACTTTCCGGAACTGGCCGACGTGCGGCTCGACTACTGCTGGGGCGGCCTCGTCGACATCACCGCCGACCGGCTGCCGCGCGCGGGCCAGCACGACGGGCTCTATTACTCGATGGGCTACAGCGGCCACGGCGTGCAGATGTCGGTGCACATGGGCCGCGTGATGGCCGACGTGCTGTATGGCGCAGCCGCGTCGAACCCGTGGCGCGAGCTCGAATGGCCGGCGATACCGGGTCATTTCGGGCACGCGTGGTTCCTGCCGCTCGTCGGCGCGTATTACCGGATGCAGGATTTCCTGCACTGAAGCGAGCGCCCGGGAGGATACGACATGACAGTGCAACTCGTTGGCTCGTCTCGTGTCGCGCGGCCCGTCTCGCCGGCGATCGGCGACGTGCTGCGCGCGATCGATGCATCGTTCGCGCAGCCGCTGAACCTCGACACGCTCGCGGCGGTGGCCGGATTGAGCGTGTCGCGTTTCACCGCGCGCTTTCGCAGCGAAACCGGCTTGTCGCCGCACCGGTATCTGTGCCTGGTGCGGGTACGCCGTGCGCAGGACCTGTTGCGCGCCGGTCTCGCGCCGTCGGTCGTCGCGACCGACGTCGGTTTCTTCGATCAGAGCCATCTGTGCCGGCATTTCCGGCGGGTGCTCGGGATCACGCCGCGCGATTACGTGGTCGCGCGGGCAGGCGGTGCGACGGCGCGCACGTCTTCGACGCGCAGGCATGCCGAGCGCCGCGAAGCGTCGTGTCACGCGGCGTAGGCGCACACACGCACGGTTCGCATGCCGGGGAGGTCCGGCAGCAGAGCCGGCGAACGACGATTTCCGATATCGCGCGGCGGCGTTCAACCGCACCGCCGCGCGCCGCACAGGAGCAGATATGACCGCAGTTTTCGTGTTGCACCGCGCCGATGGCGCGCCTTCGTCAACCGTATTTCGCCAGCAGGCGTTCGGCGCGAACGATCCTTTCGCGCAAGCCCGGGAGATCGCGTGGGAAGGTCCCGACGCGATGGCCGCCGGACGTGTCGCGCTCACCGGCGAACTCGACGTGGCGAGCTTTCCGCACATCGAAACCATCGCGATCATCGAGGGCGAGCTGACGCTCGAAGCGGCCGGCGCCGCGCCGCTGGTGCTGGGCCCGGGAGACGGGGCCGTGATCGGCGGCGGCACGGCGCTGCGCGTGACCGCGGCATCGCGCGTGCTGTTCACGTTCTGCGCCGCCGCGTGCGCGGCACCGACCCGGTGCGGCGTGTTCGCGCTGCGAGCCGATGCCGACTTCAAGCCGTCGGCCACGCTGCCGGCGGAGGTGCTGCTCGGCCCGGCGCCGCAGTGCCGCAGCGACAACGTGTTCGTCGACGACGGCGCCGCGTACTGCGCGGGCACATGGGATTCGACGCCCTATCACCGGATCGTCCGGCCGCATCGCGAGAACGAATTCATGTTCCTGCTGGACGGCGACGTACGGTTCGCCGCGCCGGACGGCAGCGTGCTGTCGCTCGGCGCCGGCGATGCGCTGTTCGTGCCGCAGGGCACGCCGATCGGGTGGGAAAGCAGCGAACGCGTGGCAAAGTTCTACGTCGTGCAGAACGTCAACGCATCCACCGAGCGAGCCTGAGCATGACTCCTCCGCTACGCCATATCGAAACCCCGGCCACGCTGCCGGCTTCGGCCGATGTCGTCGTGATCGGCGGCGGCATCATCGGCGTCTTCACCGCCTACTATCTGGCCCGGCGCGGCGTATCGGTCGCGCTCGTCGAGAAGGGGCGCATCGGCGCAGAGCAGTCGAGCCGCAACTGGGGCTGGTGCCGGCAGCAGAACCGCGATGCGCGCGAGTTGCCGATGGCAAGCAAGAGCATCGACCTGTGGGAACGATTCGCGATCGAATCGGGCGAGGACACGGGTTTTCATCGCTGCGGCCTGTTGTACCTGAGCAATGACGAGGCCGAGCTGGCCCGTTGGGCCAGCTGGGGCGAGTTCGCGAAGACGGCGGGCGTGGCGACGTACATGCTCGACGGCAAGCAGGCCACCGAGCGCGGGCACGCGACCGGGCGGCCGTGGAAAGGCGGCGTGTTTTCGCCGACCGACGGCACGGCCGACCCGGAAAAGGCCGCGCCGGCCGTCGCCGCCGCGCTGATGAAGCTCGGCGGCAGTGTCCACCAGTACTGCGCGGCGCGCGGCATCGAACGCGAGGGCGGACGCGTGAGCGCCGTCGTCACGGAGTCCGGCGTGATCAAGACCAAGACCGTCGTGCTCGCGGGCGGCGCCTGGGCGTCGTCGTTCTGCCGCCAGCTCGGCATCCGTTTTCCGCAGGCGTCGATCCGTCAGTCGATCCTGAGCGTGTCGCCGGTCGAGCATCCGCTGCCGGATGCGATGTACACGTCCGGCGTGTCCGTGACGCGCCGCAGCGACGGACGCTACGCGCTGGCGATCAGCGGCCGCGCTCGGGTGGACCTGACGCCGCAGTTCCTGCGATTCGCGCCGCAATTCGTGCCGATGTTCGCGAAGCGCTGGCGCAATCTGCTGCCGGGCGGGCTCGAAGGGCTGCGCGGCGGCCATGAAACGCTGAAGCGCTGGCGCCTCGATGCGCCGACGCCGATGGAGGCGGTCCGCATCCTGGATCCGAAGCCGGACATGTCGACGGTCCACGAAACCTATCGCCGCGCCGTCGAACTGATGCCCGAACTTCGCGACGCGAAGATCACGCACGCGTGGGCCGGGTTCGTCGACAGCACGCCGGACGGCGTGCCGGGCATCGGCGAAGTGCCGGGCGTGCCGGGGCTGATCCTCGCGGCGGGCTTTTCCGGCCACGGCTTCGGGATCGGGCCGGGCGCCGGGCACCTGATCGCGGATCTTGCGACGGGCGCGCCGCCGCTGGTCGATCCGGTGCCGTACCAGCCGGCCCGGTTCAGCGATTCCGCATGGGGCAAGGTCGCCGATTTCTGATGCAAGGCCGCGACGCTCGCACGCGAGCGGCCGGACCGGCGCGGCGAACCTTCGCCGGCCTGACCGTCCGGCGCGGCCACCTGGGAGTGACGGATGCGTTTCGGTTCCTACTGGCTCGATACGTCGGAGCCATTTGCGAGCAACTCGCCGGCGTTGCGCGACGGCAGTTGCGACGTGCTGGTGGTGGGCGGCGGGATCACCGGCTCGGCGGCCGCACTGGCGCTGGCCAGGAAAGGGGCGCGCGTGATCGTCTGCGAGGCGGGCACCGTCGGGCAGGCGGCATCGGGACGCAACGGCGGTATGTGCAACAACGGCTTCGCGCAGGATTACGCGGCGCTGTCGCAGCGCATCGGCACGGAACTGGCCAATCGGCTCTATCGCGCGTTCGACGCAGGCGTCGACACGGTCGAGCGGCTGGTCAGGGAGGAGTCGATCGATTGCGATTTCGTGCGCCGCGGCAAGCTCAAGCTCGCGGCGAAACCTGAGCATTACGACAAGCTCGCGCGAAGTCAGGCACTGCTCGCGGCGAGCGTGGACCCCGACACGCGCATGGTGACGAAAGCCGAGCTGCGTGACGAGATCGGCTCGGACCGTTATCACGGCGGGCTGCTGTTCGGCAAGAGTGCCGGGATGCACGTCGGCCGTTACGTGCGCGGCCTGGCACGCGCCGCGCAAGCGCGCGGCGCGCACGTCCTCGAGCATGCGCCGGTGCTCGGGCTGAAGCGGCAAGCGGGCGGCGCTTACGCGGCGCGTACGCCGCTCGGCGAGATCCGTGCGCGCCAGGTGCTGCTCGCGAGCGGCATTTCGCAGGTCGGCCCGTTCGGCTGGATTCGCCGCAGGATCGTGCCGGTCGGTGCGTTCATCATCGTCACCGAGCCGTTGCCGGACGACCTGCTCGACCGGCTGTTGCCGACGCGCCGGATGGTCACCGACACGAAGAAATTCGTCAATTTCTTTCGCGTCACGCCCGACAACCGGATGCTGTTCGGCGGCCGCGCGCGGTTCGCCGCGTCGAACCCGCGTTCGGACGAAAAGAGCGGGGCGATCCTGCGGCGGCAGCTGGCCGCCGTGTTTCCCGAACTGGCCGGCGTACGCATCGACTACTGTTGGGGCGGGATGGTCGACATGACCGCCAACCGACTACCGCGCGCGGGCGAGCGCGACGGCGTGTACTACGCGATGGGCTATAGCGGCCACGGCACGCACATGGCCACGCTGATGGGCACGCTGATGGCGGAGATCATGGACGGGCGCGCGGATCTCAACCCCTGGAAAGACTTCGACTGGCCGGCCATTCCCGGGCACTTCGGCAAACCCTGGTTCCTGCCGTTCGTCGGTGCCTGGTATCGACTCAAGGACACGCTGCAATGAATTCACCTGTTGTTCACCTGATGCAAAACGGAAGGCTCGATCGCCTCTTCATCGACGGCGACTGGGTCGTGCCCGACGGCGGCGACCGGTTCGTGGTCGTTAGCCCGTCCACTGAAGACGGACTGTGCGAGATCCCGCTCGGCAACGCGCGCGACGCCGACCGGGCCGTCAGCGCCGCGCGCAGGGCCTTCGAACCGTGGGCGGCCACGTCGCCGCAGGCGCGCGCCGCGCTGCTCGATCGCGTGCATGCGTTGATGCTGGAGCGCGCGGAGCTGTTCGCCGCGGCGCTGGCCACGGAAATGGGCGCGCCGATCAGCTATGCGCGCGCCGCGCACGTGCCGCTCGCGGCCGAGCATATCCGCGTCGCGCGCGACAATCTCGCGCGTTATCCGTTCGTCTCGCGGCGCGGAACGACCGCGATCGTGCGCGAGCCGATCGGCGTGTGCGCGCTGATCACGCCGTGGAACTGGCCGATCTACCAGATCACGGCGAAGGTCGGCCCGGCGCTCGCGGCCGGCTGTACGGTCGTGCTGAAACCCAGCGAGCTGTCGCCGCTCAGCGCGCTGCTGTTCGCGGAAGTGATCGCCGATGCGGGCGTGCCCGCGGGCGTATTCAACCTGGTGAGCGGCGACGGCGCGGTGGTGGGCGCCGCGCTGTCTTCGCACCCGGAAGTCGACATGGTGTCGATCACCGGCTCGACGCGTGCCGGCGTGCTGGTGGCGCAGGCGGCGGCGCCGACCGTCAAGCGCGTCGCGCAGGAGCTGGGCGGCAAGTCGCCGAACATCGTCTTGCCGGATGCGGACCTGCAGCGGGCCATTGCGCCCGGCGTGGCCGCCGCGTTCCGGAACATGGGTCAGTCGTGCAGCGCGCCGACCCGCATGATCGTGCCGCGCAACCTGCTCGGCACGGTCGAGGCGCTGGCTCTCGCGGCCGCGCAGAAACTGGTGGTCGGCGATCCGTTCGACGAGGCCACGACGCACGGGCCGCTGGCCAATCGCGCGCAGTTCGGGCGGGTCGCGCAGATGATCGACGTGGGCATCAACGAACGCGCGAAGCTGATCGCGGGCGGCCCCGGCCGGCCCGCGGGGCTCGACAAGGGCTTCTATGCGCGGCCGACGATTTTCTCCGACGTGCGCACCGACATGGCGATCGCGCAGCAGGAGATCTTCGGCCCGGTGCTCGCGATCCTGCCTTACGACACCGAGGAAGAAGCGGTCGCCATCGCGAACGACACGGTCTATGGGCTCGGCGCACACGTGCAGGGCACCGACATGGAGCGCGTACGCGCGGCGGCCGCCCGCATCCGCTCGGGCCAGGTGCATCTGAACTACCCCGCATGGGACCCTCAGGCGCCGTTCGGCGGATACAAGCAGTCGGGCAACGGTCGCGAATACGGGATCGAAGGGATGGAGGAGTATATGGAGGTCAAGTCGGTCCTGGGCTACTACGATTGACGAGGCCATGCGTGAGATGCGGCAGCCGAGATTTGAACTGGTTTGGAACGTGGCAAACAAGGTGGGTACACCGCGGGCGCCGGAAGGGCTGACTCGACAAACGCGCAGTGAGACCAACTCACGTCTTCGGTTCCACTCGGCTGCGGAACAGCACCGTTTGGAATAGTACGCTCAATGAAACAGTAGTGCGTCGTGAGCGTTCCGCCCTCAACGGCGACTCTGCAGACAAGGTGAAGTGAGGTTGCAAATGATCGAAATGACCGACCTGCACAAAAGCTTCGGCGACGTGCCGGTGCTTAGGGGTATCACGTTGAAGGTAAACGAGTGCGAGGCAGTGTGCTTGAGTCCGGCGTCGGGCTCCGGCAAGTCGACGCTGCTTCGGTGCATCAATGCGTTCGAGGCCTACGATTCGGGCGAGATTAAACTTCTGCATCAGGTTGTTGAGCAGCGCTCGCGCCATATTAATCGGCTTCCCTACAAGGTCGGTATGGAGTTCCAGCGCTTCAACCTGTTCCCATATCGCATAGCGGGAGGAAACGTGATGGAGGGGCCGGCGTAAGTCAAGCGTGAGCCAGTTGAGCCTGTAGGAGTTCGGTGGAGAAAGTCGCGTGGGCTTCTCTTTGATGAGAGGCTGCCGGAACTGCTGGATTTTGGCGCGCGACGGAGAACGGTGCGCGCTAGTACGAGCGCAGTGAGCTGATCTATACGGGAAACACAAGAACCCTGACTGAGTCAATCGACATTCGCCGCTTCGTAAGCTGAGCCGCCGGTACACCGGACACTGAGATCGGACGGTCGATCACGACATCGCCCATTGCGCGGCTCTGTAGCGCGATGACAAAGGAAACTGGACTTTTCGTCTGGAATATCGCCAGAACCATGACTACCGTGCGGTTGGACCATCGACCGAGATGCTTGGAAATTGACGACCGGCTCAAGGCCGAAATTACATCCCTTCGATTGCGATGGGACGCTGATCAACATTGGAGCCTGGTTCACCGCCAGCAATGCTCAAAAAATAGATAGGTGATGCAAATGAAAACATTGTTGCTCAAAAAAAAGGAAGTAAGCCAACTGATATCCATGAAGGAAGTCATCGGTACGGTGGAGGAAGCATACAAAGCCTTCAACAGTGACCAGGTGGTGCAGCCCGACTATATTGGGATAGATCTCCATCCGCCGCGTGGGGATATCGATTTCAAGCTTGGTTACTACAAGGGCAACGAAATCATCTCCATGAAAGCGTCTTCCGGCGGCTTCCCCAATAACCCGACAGAGTACGGCGTGCCAAGCGGCATGGGGACGATTCTCCTGTTTGATGCCATGACCTGTGCGCTGATCTGCGTGATGGATGGCAGTTTGATCACAGGCCTCAGAACCGGGGCATGCGGAGCCGTGTCGGTCAAAGCACTGGCAAGGAAGAACGCGAAAAAGATCACATCGATCGGAACCGGGAATCAGGCCCGGATGCAGATCCGTGCAATCAAGGAGGTCATGCAGATCGAAGAGATCCATGCATGGGACCACACTGCGGAGTCTGCGGCAAAGTTCAAAGTGGATATCGAACGTGAGTTTGAGATTCCCGTTGTGAGCGCGAATTCCAAGAAAGAAGCAGTTGAGCAGGCGGATATCCTGATTACGACGACACGTGGGAAAGGATCCCTGGTGGAAGCCGACTGGGTAAAGCCCGGGACACACATCGTTGCGATCGGAACCGATGCAAATGGGAAGCAGGAGTTCGATCCGGAAATCTTCAGGAAAGCCAAAGTGGTCGTCGACTCGATCATGCAGTGCAGCGAAAAAGGAGAAATCCAGCATCCGTTGAACAAGAACATCATTACCAAAGACAGCATCCATGCAGAGATCGGCGAGGTCTTGCTGGGCAAAAAGCCTGGTAGAGAGAGTGATGAGGAAATCACGATCTTCGACTCCACCGGGATGGCCATCCAGGACAACACGACGTCGACGAAAATCTACCGGAACGCCATTGAAAGCAAGGTCGGAACATTCTTCGAGTTTTTTGAATAAGGACTTTTCAAATGCGCAACTACCCTACCATCCAGGACATTCGCGAAGCCCAGGAACGGCTGAAGCCCCACATCAAGCATACGCCGTTATTGCGCGCGGAAAAAATCGAGGACGCCGTTGGTTGCCAGCTCTATCTCAAACCTGAAACCCTGCAAATCACGGGCGCCTTCAAGATTCGAGGCGCTCTGAACAAGGCACTGTCACTCACGAGAGATGAAATCGCCAACGGCCTCATTGCGACTTCTTCGGGCAATCATGCCCAGGGGATCGCCTATGCCGCCAGGATGCTGGGGGTCAAGGCGATCCTGGTCGTTCCGGTGACTACACCCAAAATCAAGATCGAGAACACCAAAGCCATGGGAGCGGAAGTGGTTCTTTTCGATGGCGACACGGCCGCCCGATGGAAAAAGGTGTGCGAGATCGCCGAAGAGAACAAGTACGCGGCGATCCACGGCTTCGAGGACCCGCTGGTCATGGCCGGCCAGGGAACCATCGGGTGCGAAATCCTGGCGGATCTGGAGGATGTCGACACCATCATCGTTCCCCTGGGCGGCGGCGGCCTGATTTCAGGCATCGCTACCGCCATCAAGGAAACGAAGCCGTCGGTGCGTGTTATCGGCGCAGAGCCCGCCTTGACCCCGAAGTATTATTACAGCCGGATCAATAAGGAACGCACATCGCTTCCATTGAAAAATACCATTGCGGATGGGGTGCGAATCAGTGTTCCGGGCCAAAACCCGTATCCCATTATCGAAAAGTATGTGGATGAGATTGTTCTCGTTGAAGACGAACATATCATCGCGGGCATGCGTGCACTCGCCAGGGATGCGAAATTGATCGCTGAACCAGCCGCCTCGATTGGTATTGGTGCTTTGCTGGCTGGTTCCATCAAAGTCAAGCCGGATGAAAAAGTGTGCGCGGTTTTGAGTGGCGGAAACTGGGATTTGTCCGACCTTGCCGACGTATACAAACTGGCTGAGTAAGCTTGTCCGGAAAGGATGTTAAAAGTTCCCCTCCAAGAGGCGCCGTTCGGCGGCTACAAGCAGTCGGGTAACGGTCGCGAGTACGGGGTCGAAGGGATGGAGGAGTACATGGAAATCAAGTCGATCGTCGGCTTTTACGACTGACGCAGCCGCGGGGTGCGAACGCGGCGGCTGCACGGACTGGAAGCCGCATACTTTTCGAAGGTGCCGAAATTGGAAAAACCAGTCATTCCCGACACGTCGCTGCAAGCGCATCACGCGCACTGGGCAAGGCTGCGGCGCGATCTGCATGCGCATCCCGAGCTGCGATTCGAAGAACACCGGACCGCCGACGTCGTCGCCCGCGAGCTTGACGCGCTCGGCTATGCGGTATCGCGTGGGCTGGGCGGCACGGGTGTCGTCGCGAGCCTGCCCGGTGCGGACCCGGCGCGCGGCATCGTGCTGCGGGCGGATCTGGATGCGTTGCCGATCCAGGAAGCCAACGACTTCGCGCACGCATCGGGCACGCACGGGATCATGCACGCATGCGGGCATGACGGCCATACCGTCATGTTGCTCGGCGCCGCGCGCATCCTGAAGGAACTGCCGCCATTGCCGGGTGCCGTTCATTTCGTGTTTCAACCGGGCGAAGAGGGCGGCGCGGGCGCGCGCAAGATGATCGACGACGGGTTGTTCGAGCAATACCCGACCGAAGCGGTGTTCGGCATGCACAACTGGCCCGGCTTGCCTGCCGGGCATTTCGGATTGCGTACCGGCCCGATCATGGCCGCGGGCTCGCGCTTCAGGATCAAGGTGACCGGCAAGGGCGCGCACGCGGCGCAGCCGCATCTGGGTGTCGATCCCGTGCCGCTCGCGTGTTCGATGGTGCTGCAGTTTCAGACCATCGCCGCGCGGCACAAGGATCCCGTGGACCCCGCAGTCATTTCCGTCTGCATGATCCATGCGGGCACGACGGACAACGTCATTCCGGACAGCGTCGAGCTGCGCGGGACGATCCGCACCCTGTCGTCCGCGTTGCAGCAGAAACTGCAGACAGACGTGCAACTTACGTGCGAGGGGCTAGCGCGCGCGTATGGCGCGCAGGTCGACGTCGAGTTTTTTCAGTACTACCCAGCGACGGTCAACACGCCGGCCGAGACGGCGTTGTGCGAAGCGGTGATTCGCGATACGTTCGGTGATGAACGCCTGTACCGCGACGTGCCGCCGAACATGACGTCGGAGGATTTCGGCTTCATGCTGGAGGAGCGGCCCGGCGCTTACGTGCTGATCGGTAACGCTACGCCGGGCGCGGCCGCACCGTCCCTGCATCACCCGAAATACGATTTCAACGACGAAATCATCCCGGCCGGTGTCAGGTATTGGGTCGCCCTGGCGCAGCATTACTTCGGGCAATCGTCGTGAACGCGTGCCTGTAGCCGGTTACCAGCGCTCGCAGGTGCGATGTATGCGCCACGAGCATCGGGGCGCGGGCGTCGTCTCGTCGAACAGCCGATTCGATCGCCTTGCGCGCTTCGTCGTGCCCCGTTAACGCTTGCCTGATGAAACCGGAACACGCGTCGGCAGTTCGCGAATCATGCGAGACGATCCGCAATGGCGGCGCCCATTTCCGCCGTGGTCGCGGTGCCGCCCAGGTCGCCGGTGCGCGGACCGTCCTCGAGCACGGCTTCGATGGCGGAAAGGATCGCGTCATGTGCTTCCCGCTCCTCGCCCTGGCCGTTGCCCAGAAAGTCGAGCATCATCGCCGCGGACCAGATCATTGCGATGGGATTGGCTATGCCCTTGCCTGCGATGTCGGGCGCGGAGCCGTGCACGGGTTCGAACAGCGACGGAAGCGTGCGGTCGGGGTTCAGGTTCGCCGACGGCGCGATGCCGATCGTGCCCGTACAGGCCGGCCCGAGATCCGACAGGATGTCGCCGAACAGGTTGGACGCGACCACGACGTCGAAGCGGTCCGGCTGCAGCACGAAGCGCGCACACAGGATGTCGATGTGCTGCTTGTCGACGGCGATGTCGGGATAGCGTTCGGCCATCTCGACCGTGCACGCGTCCCACCACGGCATGCTGATCGCGATGCCGTTGCTCTTCGTCGCGACGGTGAGACGCTTCGCGCGGCCCTGCGCGAGTTCGAATGCGAATTTCAGTACGCGCTCGGTGCCGTGACGCGTAAAGATCGACTGCTGCATCACGATCTCGCGATCGGTGCCTTCGAACATCGTGCCGCCGACCGACGAATACTCGCCCTCGGTGTTCTCGCGCACGATCATGAAGTCGATGTCGCCTGCGCGGCGGCCGGCGAGCGGCGACGGCACGCCGTCGAACAGGCGTGCGGGCCGCAGGTTGATGTACTGGTCGAACTCTCGGCGGAATTTCAGCAGCGAGCCCCACAGCGAAATGTGATCGGGCACCGTCGCGGGCCAGCCGACCGCGCCGAACAGGATCGCGTCCATGCCCGACAGTTGCGCCTTCCAGTCGTCCGGCATCATCTTGCCGTGCTGCGCGTAGTAGTCGCAGCTCCCCCACGCGACATGCTGATAGTCGAGGCCGATGCCATATCGCTTTTTGACGACGTCGAGCACGCGAATCGCCTCGGGCATCACTTCCTTGCCAATGCCGTCGCCAGGAATCGTTGCGATGCGATAGGTGCGGGCCATTTACGTGTCCTCGTCGGGAAAGTGTCGCGTTGGTTCGGAAAGGACCGTTCGTGACGGTCCTGCATAGCCACCAGTCTATTCCCGCTTGACCGTCATGGAATCCTGAATACGGTTAAGCCACTATGCACGAACTGTGAATAAATTCCCGAACCTCGATGATCTGCGCGTGTTCTGCACTGTTGCACGCAAGGCCAGCTTCAGCGCAGCGGCCGACACACTTTCGGTATCGGCGGCCTATGTGAGCAAGCGCGTAAATGTGCTCGAAGCCGACCTGGATACACGCCTCTTCCATCGCTCGACGCGCCGCGTCGCGATCACGGAAGCGGGCGAGCGCGTCTATGCATGGGCGGAAAAGATTCTCGACGACGTCGATCGTCTCGTCGAGGACGTGTCGACCACCCGGCGTGTGCCGCGTGGCACGTTGCGCGTATCGAGCAGCTTCGGTTTCGGTCGGCACGTGGTGGCGCCCGCGCTTGCACGGCTGACGGAGCGCCATCCGCAGTTGAGCGCGCGGCTCGACCTGTTCGATCGCATCGTTGATGTGGCGGGCGAGGGTTTCGATCTCGACATCCGCATCGGCGATGAAATCGCGCCGCATCTGATCGCAAAGCGTCTTGCGTCGAACCACCGTGTGTTGTGTGCAGCGCCCGCCTACCTGAAGGCGTACGGCATTCCGCGTCAGCTTGCGGACCTGGGCATGCATCAATGCCTTGCGATCAAGGAACGCGATCACCCGTTCGGCATCTGGCGTCTGACGGAGCGCGGCGAGACCGTGACCTTGAAAGTAACCGGGCCGCTATCGACCAATCACGGCGAAGTGGCGGTGCAATGGGCCGTGGCGGGGCGCGGCATCGTGCTGCGTTCGATTTGGGACGTGCGCGCACTGCTCGACAGCGGCGCACTCGTGCAGGTGCTGCCCGGCGTCGTGCAGCACGCGAACGTGTGGGCGGTGTATCCGGCACGGCTGGCTTCGTCGGCGAAGGTGCGGGTTTGCGTCGACTTTCTGGCGGACGAATTCGACCGCATGGCCTAGCCTGGCGCATTATCAGTAATGGTTCTGCGAGACGAGCGCGCCGGAGCGATAGAACACGTCGAACAGGCGAACGGAGCCGATCTATGCAGACCTCGGGTGGGCGCGACCATGGTGAAATTCATGGCTAGGCATCTTGCAGGCTGCAATCCTTTATTTGACATAAGTATATCTAGCGATCTTTTGGGGTCGCAAGGAAATACCGCAACGTGAGCGCCGCGGCTCGTTTTCGTTCCGACACCATTCTTAGGCGACCGACACCTGCAGCCGCCATCCCGACTTTCCCCGTAGCACCTCATTTTTTGCCTCGCTACGCTTGGCCGCTCTCGTCATTGATGCGGAGTCGCTGATGGACCACTGGCGATTGGCTTATCTCGGGATCCGGCAGGTGCCGCGCGAGCTGAGCGAGTTCGAGCTCGCCACATTCTTCACGTTCTCCAAGCGGGAGCGTGTTGCCATTGATTCAAGACGCACCGATCTCTTTCGACTCGCGGTCGCATTGCACATCGGTTTTCTTCGCATGACCGGTCGGCCGCTCGGCTCGTACAAGCAGATTCCCACGGTTCTCTGGCGACATCTTGGACGACAGCTGAATGTGAAGCCGCCAGACCTTGGCACGTTACGTTCCCTTTACGATCGCAACCTCAAGACCTTATCCGACCACCAGCGCTTTGCTCGGGATGCCATCAATTTTCGAGCCGTCGCGGAACATCAACGTCGGTATGTCATCCGTTGGCTCAAAGAACAACTCACCGGCCGCCCCGAACGCGGCCAGTTGACGAACGATCTCAAACGTTGGTTCTACGACCATCGCATCGTGATACCACCGGAGCGCATGCTCAGGCAGTTTGTCGTCCAGGCCGTACGCGACATTGAGGGACAACTGCATGGCGCGCTCGAGCATGCCGTCGGTATGGAAAAACTCGAGAGTTGGGCGAGAGTACTGGCTCAGCCCCATGGAGAACATTCAAGTCTCCAGCGATGGCTGTGGGCCGTCCCGCTGCGCAACTCGACCCATCAGATGAGCGAGATCCTCGACAAAGTCAATTTGCTCACGATGCACGAGGTGGCAACGCGTTTTCCGGTTGAATGCAACGATGCCATGGTGCGCCACTACGCCCGCCGTTGTGCAAGTCGCCCGCCATCGATCAGCAAGCGAATCGAACCCCAAAGCCGACGAATCGAAGCCGCCTGCTTCATGCGGTATTCCCTCTGTGTTGCGACTGATCAGGTACTCGAGATGCTCCGGCGATGGGCACTGAAGGTTGTCAACGACACGTCACGTGAAGTGGATGCGATGCGGATGAAGGCCGCGGATCAACTCCGCGAGTTCGCGCTTGCCGTCAAAGCACTTGCCAATGATGAAACCCTCTCGCGCGAACAGCTCGGGGAGAAGCTTTGTCTGCTTGCAGACGATGTTTTGCAACCGCATCCCACCAGCCGTCGGAGCCAGATACGGCAGTGCTTGGTCCGAAAGCGGTACTACGCCCGTAACCTTTTGAATCGGATCGTGCAGCTGCCGTTCGAGGCCGAGGGCGCTCATCCTGTAGTCGATGCTCTCTCGTTACTACGTGCGCTATATCGACGTCGCGCTTATCTCCTGCCCGACGGGGTCAATATCAGGCTTGGGCGCGCGTGGCGCGAGGCGATCGATGGTTACGATCGGCTGCGGGCCATGGTTGCTTTCGAGTGGGCCACCCTCTTTGCGCTCCGTGTCGCCCTGCGCAACGGCTCGGTTTTCATCGACCACAGCTTCTCGTTCAGAAGTCAGTCGCATATGCTGATCTCGGCCGAGCAGTGGAAGGCGAAGCGGAACAATCACTATGGACACCTCGGCCTGCCCCAAGACCCGAACGAATTTCTCGGACCAATCCTTGAACAGCTCGAACAGCGCCTCGCACTACTCGATGATGCCGTGGTCAATGGTTCGATCCGAGTTGATACTGCTGTCCACCTCGACCCGATGGCTGCGCAGGATCCAGACCCACAAGCCGATCAACTTCGCCGTCAGATCTTCGAAGCTCATCCGCCAGGCCAATTTCCCGAGATCATCCTCGAGATCGATAGTGCGACACGCTTCAGTTGGACCCTGCTTGGACGCGAGCCGCGGTCGCGCACCGAGTTACTGATGGTGTATTCGGCGATCCTGGCTCACGGCACATCGCTGACGGCTGCTGATATTTCTCGGATGGTCCCGGAAGTGTCAACTGAGGCGATTCGTCAAATGATGAAGCGTCTCGCGGACGAACGAATGCTGCGTACAGCGGCCGACGCCGTCCTTGAATTCATGCACGAACACCCGATCGCCGCCCACTGGGGGCGAGCCGATCTAGCATCGTCCGACATGATGTCGCTGGAGACAACCCGGACGATTTGGCGAGCGCGTGCGGATCCACGTCGCCGGACTGCATCCATCGGGATGTACACGCATGTGCTGGATCGTTGGGGCATTTTCTACGACCAGCCAATCATCCTGAATGAGCGACAAGCAGGCGCAGCAATCGAGGGCGTCGTCCGGCAAAGCGCCACCAAGGACATAGCTCAACTCGCCGTCGATACCCACGGTTACACCGATTTCGCGATGAGCGTGTCCCGGGCACTTGGCTTTGATTTATGCCCTCGCCTGTCACACCTTCGTGACCGACGTCTTCACGTGCCTCGCAGTCAGGTTGTGCCGGCGCGGCTCGCAGGGGTCACGGATCGGGACGTCCGACTCGGCCTCATCGTTGACGTGTGGGACGAATTCGTGAGGATCGCCGCATCGATTCGCTCTGGCCAATGCACGGCTGTCGAAGCGATTGCGAGATTCGGATCTGCTGCTCGCGGGCAGGCTGTGTACGATGGCGGCGTTCACATCGGCCGCTTATTCAGAAGCATTTTTTTGATCGACTACTTCACCAATGCCTCTTTCCGGTCGGAGTTGCAACATGCCCTAAATCGGGGAGAAGCGGTGCATACCGTGCAACGCGCAATTCACATCGGTCGCATTCCGGTGGAGCTAGCTCGGCGCCAGGAATCGCTCGCGGCAGTGTCATCGGCGTTGACCCTGCTCTCGAACATCTTGATGGCCTGGAACACCACCCATATGCAACGAGCCCTGGAGAACATCGAAGCTAGCCGGGGGCAGCCGATCGCGACCGAGCAACTCCGGCGAATCGCCCCAACTCATATCGAGGGCATCAACTTGCGCGGAACCTTCAATTTTCCCGTGTCGCTGTATGCAAAGCGGATTTTGCCGAGCATCGCGGCCGACAACCCCATTTCGTCAACCAGTCGGAGCGCCTAACGACGGGGTGTACTGGTACCGCCGGTCAAGGGACCGCTCATCGTCAATGCGATCACGTCTGGAGATGCCCTCTGCTTCGTTAGCAAAGGGTAGACACTAACCCATTGTTTTGTCGGAATAAATATTTAGGGCCGCAAGGCAAGGCCTTGCCAGGCCTAAAGGCGCCTAACCGGAAAAACGCATGGAAATCAAAGGCGCCCCTCGCTGCTTTCCACGCCGCGCCGGGCAATACGGGCCTTGATGCCGCGCTGACTCAGATAACGCCGGCAACGAGCAAAGTCATATCCCTTGTCCGCGTGCAGTTTGCCCGGACGTTTGCGCGGGCTGGCCATTCAGGCCCGGTACCGCCGGAATGGCATCAAGCGTGGGCTCGAACGCCATCGAATCGTGCCGGTTGGCACCCGTGACCGTGACAGCCAGAGGGATGCCGCGTGCGTCTACGACGATGTGTCGTTTCGATCCGAGCTTTCCTCGATCTGTCAGGTTCGGGCCGGTTTCCTGGCCCCCCGGGGGCTGGAGACACTGGCTCCATCGAGGCTTGCCCGCTCCCAATCGATCTGGTCGTGCTCACGCAGCCGACGAAGCATCGCCAGGTGCAGCCGCTCCCATACGCCGGCGTCCTGCCAGTCTCGTAGACGTCGCCAGCACGTCATGCCACTGCCGAAGCCCAACTCCTGGGGGAGGTCTTACCACGGAATACCGGTTTGCAGTACATACAAGATGCCGTTCAGTGCCGCTCGGTCATCGACCGTGCGCCGCCGTCCACCCTTGGGCGAGGGCGTGAACTCCGGAATCACCGGTTCTAGCGCCACCCATAACTCGTTACTGATTTTGCGTCTTGCCATGCCGCAACGATATGACGTTCGCAGCCTCATGTTTAGGTTGTGTTAGCGGCTCTTATACGGAGATGACTTCCATAGAATTCCGTGATATTTTTAATATCGTATCCCACACCATTTCATCCAATAATGGAGATTATTGCAATGTGCGCAACGCGAACCAACTTCAACATTCTCGCTGGCATACCCGAGGAATCGCTCGCAGAATTCGTTAAGCCGTTTTATGACGAATTTTTGGCCGAAATCGACCCAGCCGAGGCCGCCAAGATCAACTACAATGAGGTGATCAAAGAAATTCAAGTTGAAATTAATGAACAAAACTATGCACCAATTGACGTGTACGGCTCTGAAATTGCCTCAACCCTCTTCGCTAGTGACGAAGCGTCCGATATCACCATCGATTTCCAGAAGCTAGTCAAAGGAGCCACAAGCCCGTGTGCGATGGCAGTCTACGCGACCATCGGTGACGTTGTTGGGCTGGTGTTTGGTCTTCTTGGGGTCAGCACAACGGTTTCGAAGAACGCGACCCGCAAACTACTACAGGAAATGAACGCAGGCAACCTCAATGGATTAATGTCGAAACTCAACGACATTGCGAATGCAGAAAAACTCTACGATCGAGTCAAGGAAGTTGTCGGTTTCATGGCCCAGATTAATAACGCTATCGGAGCCAAAACTCTGGTGACGAAAATTGCAGGCGAAATGCACCTGAACCCGTTTCAATGGGTAAAGACGTGCGCGAAAATGGCTGCTCAGCTTACAGCGTGGTTTCTTTCCGATGGCCTCGCATTGATAGCGCAATTGCTTTTATCCGCCATTGGGATCGCTGAAACCGTCGAGGACGCTGCGAAAGCAATTCGTGTGTGCCGAGTCTAGACGGAAGTAGGCGGCGCCACAGCACATTTAACATGCGGGGCGTCGTCCGTGCGAGGCAAATGTACAGCAACAGTTCTTGGCTACGATTGCCCGACGTAGAGCATGCATGGACGCCGCCGCTTTGCCAAGCTTTCATTTGTGACGGTTCGAAGGATGGGATTGCCGCCATGCATCCGGACTTTAAGCGCGTGTTATCGCAGCTCAAAGCTGTCAACAATGTCCTCGATCCCCGCGTCGCGGAGTAGCTGCTTAACGCGTTCACGCTCTATGGACTTATTATCGGCAAACTCTTGCAGCAAGACTGGATATTGATTGCTGTGTCTCACCTGATTGTTTTTGACCGCAACTTGTATCATCTGGCTCAAATGTTTTTCGGGTTGCGCGGAGTCCATAAGCGGATACCTCATCCTCTTCGCGAATTCATTTGCTTCCGCAAAACTATTGACCGTTCGATAAAGAACGATTAAGCGATCGATCACTGGTGCCGGCGTATCGAACCACATCTGGTTTAACAGTTCCTCGGCCGTCGCATGCCGCACCCGTGACAATGCTGAAGCGTATAGCGGTAACGTCTCTTCCTTGAGGAGGTCATCTATATCGTCAAGAAAATTAGTGGGTAGATTTTCCACGAACGTCATCAGACGAAGGCGATCGGCCACGCCGACGTACGCCCAAAGCTCGGCACCGCGTTTTGCTCCAAGAAAGCTCACTGTCTTAGCGAGTCGTGCATTGTCCTGAAGCGTAGCTATCACGTTGCCCAATAGCTCGCGTACTAGACGCTTCCACGGCTCAGGATGTAATTCCGCGACCGCGAAAAGTGCGTTTGTCGCCCGTAATCGGCGTTCAAAGTTGGCGTCAACCTCTTTCAGTAGGCGTTTTAGCAAAATGCTCAGATAGTTTCGAATCAGCGACTCTCTCGGTTTTGCCAGTGGTCCAGCACGCAGAAACACGACCATGTCTTTGCGCTTGGCTGGAAAAAAATTCGAATCCAGTTCCGTCTGGAGACGATCCAGTGCCTGCTTTCCCTGCGCCGCAGGTTGGGAAAGCACGTAACGGGTGGCGTTGACAATATGCAATCGGGCGAGTTCGGGAGAGGCTGCGAAGACTTCCATATCGGAGACATGTGACGGGTGCGCACATCTGTTGCGGTCATCGACGAGGCGCTCTAGGTCGATATATTCGATGGGGGAAATGAATTCAAACTTGTCACGGGCGACCGTCAATAGGTCCTTCTCAAAAGTAAGCGCTGCCCTTACATCCCCATCCTGTCGAGCACGGTCGAATTTCGATATCGCCTCTTGAGCCATCGCATCGCCGGACGCAGCCAGCTCGCGAATCTTGTCTACTAGGTCGAAGGCGACGGCTATCCAGCACGAAACCACTGCTGATCGATAGGCCCCCGCCTTATAGCATTGCACCGCCTCGCGGATATATTTCCTCGAACGAGGATCTGGGCACTCCGATACCAATTCGTCTAGGTCTATGAGCATTTAATCTCTCGGTCGGCGTTGTTTATGCCGTTCTCACACCCGCATGACATGTCGCAAGAACTTCAGAGGGCGGCCTGTTGTAGACGTACCACCAAATAATACTGCCATCGCCGACGATGCTAGATGTGCCATCCAGGTACGGACGACCGGTAGCTAGTCATCAGCCGACACCCAAATGTCGAAATCCTGCCCAAGGCGAGCGACGCATCATGGCCGAACTGAGTCAGACGATCTGACGCTGTCTGCTTGGTCTAGTCCAACCTTATACACTTGCGGAATGAGTGATCTCACCTTGCGGAGCGTGGAGCTGTCTCGCTTGTGCGAGTATAGCGTCGCCTTCGTGCCACCCCTCTCTCCACGATCCATGAGGAAGGACATCAATCTCCCGTTCGTTCGGGTATGGGTTCTCGCCCAATGCGGCGCCCAGCATGTACGCATCGTAGCCTTCACGCTTGATGCGCAGGTGTAAGCTGTAGGCACTCTCGCGTCCAAAGAGAAAGCAGATAAACCAAAAGTGGTTCCGAAAATCGTCGCTCTTTCTCGCCGCCCATGCGCGAAGATTTTGCATCCCTGCTTTGCCTGCCTGAATCATTCCCATACCTGATCTGCAACGCGCTTTCGGCATTGTGCAACATTGAGTCTCGTATGACGGAGCCATCGAGTAACGGCGAAGGGGCATCTGGAGAACGATTAGTGATAGCCGCGCATATCGTCACGGTTGTTAGTCACATCGAGAGATATTCGACGATACCTGCGAGGGCCATTCCAACGGCGAGGCCGAAAGTACTCACCGCGAGCAGTTCCCACAGCTTCCGTTGAGCAATGGCGCGGCGAATCGAGTGCCTTTCCGCGACGCCGGGCGCTATAAAATATACGGTACCCCAGTCCTCATTGGGGGAGGTACGTACCGAGCCGCTTTCGATCGCCTTTGCCAATTCTGACGGCATCGGCAAATAGGTTGTGAGGATCCATCGCATCGTCTTCAATGGTGCTCTCCGGACCGCCCAATCATTCGCCTTCGATGTCGTCGGTCGGGGCGATCGCGCTACTTCCGGCCGGATGTTCGGCTTGCCTGAGCTTCTCGAATTCAGCGTATACAGTCTTACCGCTGCCTGTTTGACCAATCACGAGGGTATGGCTCACTTCGCTCGTGTGAGTGATGAACATATACGGCTGCGCCTCTTCTGCCATTATTTACTCCTTCCTTCGTCTTCCTTGGATGACATCCACGTCGGTATGGGATCGAGGTAAAACTTAGATGATCCAGAAGTAGGCGGCGGCCAGGAGGCCGAGCGCCACGCTGATGGTCGCGCCGGCTTTCAAGACGAACCGATCGCCTTCCTTCAGTGAACCGTTTTCGTTCGAGACGGTTACGACGAACACCGTCGCGACGAGGTAGGCTACAGTAAGCGTCAGAAAGGCTGCGATACCGTTCTTCGGCACCGGGTGCCCCAGCCCGGAGCCGATCGAGAACATCAGAATCATTGTCGAGATCGGAAGTCCGAGTGCCATCAAACGCGTTGCGCCCCCGACCCGAGCACTGTTCATGGACTCGCGAACTCTACCGATCATTGTGGAACTGGCGGACATTTGCGATCTCTCTGCGTGTGGAATCGGATTGGATTGGCGGTATGGTAGTGCATTCACGCGCGTCAACTTCCCCAAAAGCTGCATGAAAACGGCTGTCTTTCGGGGATAACGAAAACCTGCTTCTCGTAGTGGCGACGGAGCGCTCTTGCCGAACTCAAGGGACCGGATTGCCCATCAGCTCTTGTATCGGCATTCCCAACTGCAACTTGAGAGGCTCGGGTAGGCGGGTTGGCATCGATCATCGCGTCTTGCGCCGCATTCGGTCGGGCCGTCACTTCGACGCGTGCTTCAGCGTGCTGGCTTTGTGAGCTAATATCCTGCGCATTTTTCAACGGAGTTCCGGACAACAGTGGCTACCGAAATCGAAACCCTTCAGACGCAGTTGCGTGAATTGAACGATCGGCTTGCCGACGCAAAGAGAGACGAAAAGCGCGTCGCATTGGATGCGATCCGCGAGCAGGTCGCGCTCCACGGGATCTCGGAGGACGAGCTTTTGACGGCGGCAGGATTCCGGAAACCGCGCAAGCGCCGTGCAGCTGCGAAGTACTACGACCCGTCATCGGGTAAGGAATGGTCAGGGTTCGGGCCTCGTCCGAAATGGCTCGAAGGCAAGAATCTCGATGACTATCTGGTCGATCGGGCGCCGAAGCCCTGGTGGCCAGAAAAGGAAGGATGACGCCAGGTAGTTCGGTCACGTATTCGGTGTGACAGCTGGAGCTGGCGGTAACGGTGCGCGATTCATTGGCACGACGAGTGCGCTCGTGCGGTTTGTTGAGTGTCGTGCCGACAAGGTTTTCAGTCGAGCGATGAGATATTCTTTATCTGTGCCCCCTCAAAACAGCGTGCCACTGGTCGGCGGAGCATTCTCCTTTGCCATTTTCGCTTTCACGGTTTTGGGTGCTGAGGCTACCGTGTAGCTCTCGGGGCGCAGCAGCGTGAGAAAGGTGCGCGCGACCTCCGGATCCTCGCAGTTCAGCCAGTCGTCGTATTGATCCGGCCGCAGGATTACGACGCCGCGCTTTTCTTTGAACGTGCCGTCGTCGTTCAGGTGCCGGTGAAACTGGCGTAGCACGGGATGATCGTCAGCGTTGACCGTGAGCATGGACAGTCCGAACGTTTCACCTTCATCCGGCTCTGGCCAGCGGCGCCAAAAGCCGGCGACCGCGAACGGCTCGCCGGACGCCACGCGAATGCCCCACCGCTCCGACTTTTGTTTCAGGATGGCGTTGATCACGTCCGGCCGGTTTGGCACGTCGAGATCTGGCAAGGTCGGATAGCGCGGTTCGAAGACGACGTCGGCCGGCAAGAGCGCCAAGCGGCAGTTCAGCCACGAATCCTTGAAATTCACCTTCTCGCCAACCGTCTCGCTGCGGGCGTTCATCGTGTCGAAATCGTGGCCCTTGATCTTCGAGCGAGGTCGGATTCCGAACGTGCCCATCAACGATTCCCGGCCACCGTCGGCCGAGCGCCGGATGAACGGAGCCGCGTAGTCGCGGTAGATCTCCGGCGGCCAATCAGCTGCCGGAGGATCGATCGCGAAGTGAGCCGCGTACCGGCTGCGCTGCGTCGCAACATAGTTCGTACACATTCGAGCCCCGTTTTTCCAGTCGTCTATTGATCATACGCCGCACGCGGGCCTCCGCCACGCTCGTCGGTCGGAACGACGCCGGCGCGGCAGCCATGATCGTCATTGCACTTCTGCATATCCCAAAATCCGCGCTACACTAGCACTGTACATTCATACAGTATTTTGTGAGCGCCCCCATGAATCCCGCCCTCGCCCATCCGGAAGCGATACATCCGAGTCTATGGAAGGCATCGCAACTGCCCCGCTCGGGCACGCGTGGTATCGACACTGGCCATCCGGCGTTGACCGCCGAGCTGCCCGGCGACGGCTGGCCGGCCGGCGCGCTGATCGAACTGCTTGCGCCGCAGCCTGGAATCGGCGAGCTTCGGCTGCTGGCGCCAGTGCTCGCGCGCGCGGCCGGCAAGCCGGTGATGCTGATCCAGCCGCCGCACGCGCTGCAACCGCTGGCGCTCGCGTATTGGGGCATCGACCCGTTCGGCTTCGTGACGCTGCCGGCGCCGCGCACGGCCGACGCACTGTGGGCCGCCGAACAGGCGCTGCGCGCCGGCACGTGTGCTGCCGTGCTGATCTGGCAGTCGCACGTCCGTGCGGACGCGTTACGGCGGCTCAACCTGGCCGCGCAGAGCGGTCAGGCGCTGTTCTATCTCTTCCGGCCGGCGGCCGCCGCGCGCGACGCGTCACCAGCACCCTTGCGGCTCGCGCTGGCGCCGAAGCGTGACGGCATCGACGTCACGTTCGTGAAGCGCCGCGGGCCGGCGCGCGACACGCCGCTGTTCGTCCCCTTGTCTCCCTCGCCGATTTTGTTGAACCGCCATGCAACTCTGGATCGGCGTGCATTTGCCGCACCTCAACCTCGAAGTGTTCCGGCCACGATCGCCGGCGCCATCGCCTGACGATGCGCGCGGGTTCGTCGTGCTCGAGGGCGGCCGCGTCGTGGCGCTCGATCGCGCCGCACGTGCGCTTGGTGTGGTCGCCGGCATGCGCCGC
Source organism: Burkholderia cepacia ATCC 25416 (assembly GCF_001411495.1). NCBI lineage: Bacteria > Pseudomonadati > Pseudomonadota > Betaproteobacteria > Burkholderiales > Burkholderiaceae > Burkholderia > Burkholderia cepacia. The sequence continues at coordinate 202,994 of NZ_CP012984.1, forward strand.
GGTGGCGTGCTGTCGCTCGCGCCGGACGCGCAGATCCGCGAGCGCGACGCCGCGCGCGAGCGCGAGCTCGTGCTCGGCGTTGCCTATGCGCTCCTGCAGTTCACGCCGAGCGTCGTCGACGCCGAAGAAGCCGTGGTGGTGCTCGACGTGACGGCGAGCCTGCGCCTCTTCCATGGCATCCGCGCGCTGCGCCAGCGCGTGCGTGCCGTCGTCGCGTCGTTCGGCGTCACCGCAGCGATATCCGTCGGGTCGTCTGGTCCGGCTGCCTGGATGGTCGCTCGCGGCCTGCGCGGTGGCCTCGCGCTGTCCGCGCGGTCGCTGCGCCGCGCTCTCGCGCGCGTGCCGCTCGTCGTGGCGCCGGACGCCCGGCGCTACGCGAACTGGTTTGAGGATCTCGGCTGCGAAACGCTGGCCGACCTGCAGCGCCTGCCGCGCGCCGGATTGAAGAAGCGATGCGGCACGCAACTGCTCGACTGGCTCGACCAGGTCGCCGGCACCGCGCCGGCCGCCTACGACTGGCTCGAAATGCCGCCATCGTTCGACACGCGCGTCGAACTGATGGACCGCGTCGAGCACGCCGAGGCGCTGCTGTTCGTCGCGCGCCGGCTGATCCTGCAGCTGACCGGCTGGCTCACCGCGAAGCAGCTGGACGTCGCCGCGTTCGCGCTGCTGCTCGAGCACGAGCGCGGGCGGGACGCGATCGCGCCGACCGAGATCGAGATCGCGTTGGGCGCCCCTACCCGCTTCGAGGAACACCTCACGCGGCTCGTCAAAGAGCGACTCGGCCATGTCGAGCTCGCCGGCCCTGTGATCGCCGTGCGGCTCGTCGCCCGTCGCGTGCAGGAAGCGGCCGCACCGAGCGACTCGCTGTTCCCGGAGCCAGGCGGCACGCCGCAGGATCACGCGCGGTTGCTCGAACTGCTGACTGCGCGGCTCGGCGCCGAGAACGTGCTCGTCCCGGCTCCCATGGCCGACTACCGTCCCGCGCCGGCCGCCCGATGGGTGCCGATGCGCGACGCGCCGAAGCCGGCGCCGCTGCCGGCGGATCTGCCACGCCCGGCTTGGCTGCTTGCCAAGCCGGTGCCGCTGCTCACGCGCCAGCATCGACCGTTCTACGGCACACCGCTGCGCATGGTATCGCCCGGCGAGCGCATCGAAGGCGGCTGGCAGGACGGGCAGACCGTGACGCGCGACTACTTCGTTGCCGAGGACGACCACGGCGTCTGCTACTGGATCTACAAGGAGCGGCCGACAGCCAGCGACGAGAGCGAAGCGCGCTTCTTCCTGCACGGCCTGTTCGGCTGATCCTTCATGGACGCCGGCAGTTTCGGCGCCCTGCCCGCCTACGCGGAACTGCAGGTCGCCTCCGATTTTTCATTCCTGCACGGCGCGTCGCGCGCGGAGGAATACGTCGGCCGCGCGGCGCAGCTCGGCTACAGCGCGATCGCGATCACCGACGAATGCTCGCTGGCCGGCGTCGTGCGCGCGCACGTCGAAGCGAAGGCGGCGAACATGCCGCTGATCATCGGCTCGCACTTCCGGCTGACGGCCGCCGACGGCGCGCTGGCGATCGCGTTCACCGCACTCGCGATGAATCGCGACGGTTACGGCAACCTCTGCGAATTCATTTCGCTCGGTCGGATGCGCAGCAAGAAAGGCACGTACCGCCTAGCGCCGCTTGATCTAGAGCATCCGGAAGCGCCGTACACCCACCTCCGCAGCCTGCCCGACTGCATCGCGATCCTGTCGCCGGACTTCCCGGCAAACGAGCAGCGCCTCGACGCGCAGGTCGAATGGTTCGCACGCGTGTTCGGCGATCGCGCATGGGTCGCGCTGACGCTGCACGCACGCGCGATGGACGACATCCACCGCGGCGTGGTCGAGCGCGTCGCAGCGCGCCACGGCGTGCCGGTGGTGGCCACCAGCTGGCCGCTGATGCACGTGCGGTCGCGCAAGCCGCTGCAGGACGTGCTGACGGGAATTCGCGTCGGCCGACCGGTAACGGAGTGCGGGTACGAGCTCGCGCCGAATGCGGAGCGTCACCTGCGATCGCGCCTGCGGCTCGCCAACCTCTATCCCGCCGGCGCGCTCGAGGAAACCGTGCGTGTCGCGCGACGCTGCACGTTCTCGCTCGACGACCTGAAGTACGAGTATCCGGATGAACTGGTACCGGCCGGCACCGACCCGGCGACGTACCTGCGCGAGCAGACCTACATCGGCGCACGCCGGCGCTTCCCTGCCGGCATCCCGGTTGACGTCCAGGCGCAGATCGAGCACGAGCTGCAACTGATAGCGGAGCTGCACTATGAGCCGTACTTCCTGACCGTCTACGACATTGTGCAATTCGCACGGGGACAGGGAATCTTGTGCCAAGGGCGCGGATCGGCGGCGAATTCGGCGGTGTGCTATTGCCTTGGCGTGACCGAGGTGGACCCGTCCCGCTCCAACATGCTGTTTGAGCGTTTTGTCTCAACAAATAGGGCCGACCCCCCAGATATCGACGTGGACTTCGAACATGACCGTAGGGAAATCGTCATGCAGTACATCTACGGCAAGTACGGCCGCGATCGCGCAGCGCTGACGGCCGCCGTCACGACATACCGGCCGCGCAGCGCGTTGCGCGAAGCCGGCAAAGCACTCGGCGTGGATCCGGCGATCGTCGAACGCGTGGCGAAGCAGCATCACTGGTTCGACTCGCGCGCCGATCTGCTGCAGCGGTTTGCAGAGGCCGGTCTCGATCCCGAAGCGCCGCTGAATCAGCAGTGGGCCGCGTTTGCCGCTCAGTTGCTCGGCTATCCACGTCACCTGTCGCAGCACTCGGGCGGCTTCGTGATCAGCCGCAGCAAGCTCACCCGGCTCGTGCCGGTCGAGAACGCAGCGATGGACGATCGCTCGATCATCCAGTGGGACAAGGACGACATCGAGGCGCTCGGCATCCTGAAGATCGACGTCCTGGCGCTCGGCATGCTGTCGATGGTGCGACGCGCGCTCGACATGATCTCGGAAAAGCGCGGCGAGACTTTCGAGTTGCAGGACATCCCGGCAGAGGACAAACCGACCTACGACATGCTGTGCGACGGCGACAGCATGGGCGTGTTCCAGGTGGAATCGCGCGCGCAGATGTCGATGCTGCCGCGCCTGCGACCGCAATGCTTCTACGACCTGGTGATCGAAGTGGCGATCGTCCGGCCGGGCCCGGTTCAGGGCGGCATGGTCCATCCGTTTCTGCGCCGGCGTCAGGGGCTCGAACCGGTCACCTATCCTTCGCCCGACGTCGAGAAGGCGCTGAAGCGCACGCTCGGCGTGCCGATCTTCCAGGAGCAAGTCATGCAGGTCGCGATGCTCGCGGCCGGCTTCTCCGCCGGTGAGGCTGACCAGCTCCGGCGCGCGATGGCGGCCTGGAAACGCAAGGGCGGCTTGGAGCCGTATCACGAGCGCCTGGTCAGCGGCATGCTCGCGCGCGGCTACGATCACGAGTTCGCCGAGGCGATCTTCGCGCAGATCAAGGGTTTCGGCGACTACGGCTTCCCGGAAAGCCACGCGGCCAGCTTCGCGCTACTCGTCTACTCGAGCGCATGGTTGCGTCGCCACGAACCGGCCGTGTTTCTGGCCGCGCTGCTCAACAGCCAGCCGATGGGCTTCTATACGCCGTCGCAGCTACTGCAGGACGCGCGACGCCGCGGCGTTGAGGTGCTGCCCGTCGACGTCAACGTGAGCACATGGGATTCAGCGCTCGAAGGGCCGACGACGTCGGCGCCCGTGCGGCTTGGCTTCTCGCTGTTGCGCGGCATGCGCGAAGATGTCGCCGGCCGCATCGAGCTCGCACGCGCAGCGCGACCATTCGTCGACGTCGCGGATCTCGCGCGCCGCGCGCGGCTCGATCGGCACGACCTGCAGGTGCTCGCGCGTGCGAACGCTCTTCGCTCACTGGCCGGCGGCAATCGACGCGCGGCGCTTTGGTTGGCGGCCGCCGCAGTCCCTGATCGCGATTTGCTGCGCGGTACCGAGCGCGACGACGCGGTGCCGGCGTTGCCTCAAGCATCGGAGGGCCACGAGATCGTGACGGACTATCGCGCGATGGGCTTTACGCTCGGCCGTCATCCGCTGGCGCTGCTGCGTGAGCGCCTCGCGCTCGATCGCCTGCAGTCGGCCGAGCAGCTGGCAACGTTGCGCAGCGGCCAGCTCGCGCGCGCGTGCGGATTGGTCACGGTGCGGCAGCGGCCGGGCACGGCCAACGGCGTGCTGTTCATGACGCTGGAGGACGAGACGGGCCAGGTCAACGTGATCCTCTGGCCCGGCCTGCTGGAGCAGTTTCGGAAGGAAGCGCTCGGCGCCGCGCTGCTCGCCGTGTACGGCGTGTGGCAGGCTGAAGGTAAAGTTCGGCATCTGATCGCGAGCAAGCTCGTCGACCGGACCGAACTTCTCGGGGCACTGCCCACGACGGCGAGGGAGTTTCGCTGATTTTAATTGGCCGGAGCCGTATGGGCCGCCCAGCGGAGTGAATTGTGAAACTTGACTTACCAGATCGCTCCGTATGCTGGTCGATATCGATTTCCTAACCACGACTGGAGAAATGATGTCGACCTTCCAAGAACTGCTCGCACGGCGAGCTGCCCTTGAAACGGAAATTCAGACCGCCAAGGCAGGAGAGCGCTCGAATGCGCTGAAGGAAGTCAAACGACTCGTGGACGAGTTCGACTTCTCGACGCGGGAGATTTTCGGCACGAGCAAGATTCGGAAGCGCCAGACCGTTCAGCCTCGGTATCGCGATCCCGCGACTGGCGCGACGTGGAGCGGTCGCGGCCGGCCGCCGAAGTGGATTGACGGCAAGGACCGCTCGCAGTACCGGATCGAGGCGCCGGCCACGCACGCTTGAACAGCGCGGCGACACTCGATACATTCAACCTATCTCGCTCGCGGCGGGGATACGCAATCCAGCCCGCCGCGTACCATTCAACGACTCCCCATGAAACCCTCCGATAATCCCGCAATCATGGATCTGGAAACGGACCCGGTGCTGTTCGAACACGCGCTTGAACGAGTCACGGAAGACTTGCGCCGAATCGTGATGTCGATAACGGAGCGCCATTTCAATTCAGGTTTGGTGCCCTCGATCACCTGGCCTGCGCTGCTCGAGATTGAAGAGGAAGCCTTTTCGGACCTTGCATTCCAAAGCCGCAACGAAGCCGCAGTCGTCGCCGCGCTTCCCCGGATCGGGCCTACTACGCTGCCGGGCATCGATCTGAACGGGCTGATCGACTGGCGCCTGTCCGCACGGTGGCTGCCGATCGCTTACGAATGTGTCCGGGACTACCTGTTGACCGCGCGTCCGGCGGCACAACGCGACGACGAAGTGTGAGGCGAACGTTGCCCCAACAGATCGGTATGGCCCGCCACGGGTCTCGTGACCGTAGCCATGGCGCAGAGCCACCGGCGATGCGTCCGCAATGCTCTCACGACGCGCCGGCGGCCGGGTCAGCACTGCTGCCGGACGCCCCCCTCCCCTTGGAGACGAGGGACGCGAATCGCAGATTCGCGTTATGCTTGGGGTATCCAATAATCAGTATATAAGATCGAATGGACGAACCGACTCTCTGGCTGTCGGCACCGACCGAGGCCTATCAGCAGTGGCAGCGCACGGAAGCCGCCGGCGCTGATCGGCGTGCGTTCTCGCCGAGGTCGATCGTCCAGCACGAAGCGATGTTTGAACGCTTCATGCGCCACCTCGCCGCCGCTCATCGGTCGCTGGCCACCTTCGGGCCCGACCACCTCGAATCGTTCTTCGCTGATCTCGATCGCCGGTGCAAACCCGGCACCACGACGCGCCTGCGCTACGAGAAGCTTCTCGACAGGCTTGGCCGACACCTGGTCGACGTCGGCGTGCGCAAGACCAATCCAGCGGCCGCCTATGCGTTGACGCAGAAGTGGCCGGAGGACGAACCGGTCCCGGTGTACTTGCTCGAGGCCGATGATCATCGACTGCAGGCATCGATCCGAGCAATCGACGAACTCGACGATCGCGCGCTGCGGAACCGCGCCATCGTTGGACTATTGCTCTCAACCGGCATTACCGCGCAGGAAATCCGACAGGCGGCCGCCGTCGACCTCGACCTGTCGGCTGCGCGGCCACACCTCCAAATCTCGAAGCGTGGCCCGCGCGAAGCACGCCGGGTCCACGTAGCCGAATTCGCGGTACCGGCGCTCACGCGATGGCGCAACCTGTCTGCGGCCGCCGACAGCTCACTGCTGTTCCCGTCACCCCGTGCTGGTGGACCGATGACCGACGAGATGCTCGGCCGCATCGTTCGAGACGAACTCCTCGCGATCGGCGTTCGGCTCCCCGATATGAGTCCGCGCACGCTGCGGAACACGTTCGCCAGGCGCCTGCTGCTCGCCGGCAGAAGCAACAATGACGTCATGCACCTCTTGGGCCTGACGAGCCAGCGCACTGTGATCCGCATTCGGGCAACGATCCCGACCCAGCCTCAAACGGCACTCCAGACTTGACTTCATCTCCCCCTCGATAGCCTGAAAAAGCCAGCAAGTTCGCTGGCTTTTCGCTATTGGAGCATTCAATATGGACTACGTATCGCGCTACACGGATCTCGTCTACTCCGCCAACGGCGGCATCGCCGTCTGCAGCTACCGGCTGCTCGCGCTCGCGTCCGAACCGACGCAGCTCATCATTCAGGTCGAGAACCACGGCTGCAACAAGGACATCCTGATCACCGATCACATCGTCCGCGACGGAATCCTCAACCGAATCGCCGATCGCGAACTGACGGGCATCCCGTTCGACCTGCTTTGCGTTGCG